>JBBSVG010000763.1:0-1709 GCA_038233775.1 Bacteroidota bacterium
CGGAGCAGGAAGCGGAGTTGGCGATCCGGCGTCAGTTGAAAGCCGACCGCCTGTCGCTCGAGAAAGCGGCGTCCCCCGGCGACCGACTGCAAGCCGCCGACCGACGAGCTGAGGTTTGTTCGGGCGATGTGGACGCCCAGGTTGCCGGACAGTTGCCAGTTCGGCATCGTGACCAACCGAGCCGGGTTCCAGTCGATGGCCTCCAGCCCGTCGGCGGCGGCGGTCAACGCGCCCAGACCGAGCGAGCGACCGGAGCTGAGTTGTTGCGCCCGAACCGTCGAGCCGGTCAGCAACGCGATCCCGCCGGTGGCCCCGACCGCAAGCCATCCCACCCCGTCGCGAAGACGGGCATGGCGGCTCAAGCGGTCAAGCAGCGGGTGAATGTCCATCGGTGGCGACGGAGAACGCTGAATCGGAAAACGACCGGACCCGTCTGGTGAAGACGATCCAGGCGCAGGGGACGTTGAACTTACGACGGCGACCGGACCGGCGCAAGCCAATGGCCGAAAGACGCCGCGCAGTCGCGCCCGCACACGATGTCAAAGAACGCGCCCGGCCGGTTGATCGAAGGTCGGCGAGGCAGGGTCGGCCGAGAAAATGATAAAACCCCGCAGTTTCCAACCGGTTGCGCCGTCCCTCGGCTGATCAGGCTCTGGAACACCGGTCAGAGCTGCGGGGCTCTATTCCCTTCCTTCCCGGTTCAGCCCTTTTCACGGTTCGTGCCAAGTCGGCGAAATGAGCAAAAACGTCGATTCTGGGCTGGGAAGGGCGTTTTCTCTCGACCTGACCGACAGCAGATCGGGCCACTCCGCCGGAGCCGATCCGGCGTTCCGGCACTTCGCACCGACGGTTCCGGCGCTTCTACCGCTCGGCCTCGTGCTCCAGAATGCGGTCGAGCGCCGGGTGGAAGCGTTGCGCGAGGTTCGTGTACTTCGCGGCCAGCTCGACTCGGGGCTGGCGGGCGCCGTCGCTCGGCAGCGCGTCGCGGAGGTTGTCGAGATAGCCGGTCAGCTTGCGCCGAACGCGGTCGAGGCTGTCGGCGGTTGCTTCGGCCCCAGCGAGCGCACGTGCGGTCGCATCGAGATCGAACCCGTGCTCGACGTAGGCTTGAAAAGCGAGTCCCCGGAAATACTCGGCGACGGTGCCGCGATTGAGGCCGCCGAGCGCCGCTGCCGCCTCGGTCATCGCCGAGCGGGAGAAACCGCGCGCCCGCAGTTCGGTTAGCACCTGCGCCTCGAGCGGTTCGGCGGAATCCGCGCCCGAGGCGTCAGCGCGGGCGATCAACTCGTCGGGCAGGTCGCGGACTTGGATCAAGCCGCGTCCCTCCGAGTCGGCCAAGATTGCGGCGCGTTTGATCGTGCTCTGCAACTCCCTCACGTTGCCCGGCCACGGGTGGTTCAGCAGCGCCTCCATCGCACGGGCGGACAGGTCGAGCGGCGGTTGCTGGCTGGTAAGTACCGAGTGGACGATCAGCGGGATGTCGGCCGTCCGCTCGCGCAAGGGCGGCAGGCGCAGCGGCAGCACGTTGAGTCGATAATACAGATCGGCGCGGAAACGACCGGCGGCAACCTCGGTTTTGAGGTCGCGGTTCGTCGCCGCCACGACCCGAACATCGACCCGGATCGTCTCGCTTCCGCCGACGCGCTCCAGTTCGCCTTCCTGCAAGACGCGGAGCAGTTTGACCTGAAACGCCTCGCTCGTTTCGCCGA
>JBBSVG010000764.1:0-1698 GCA_038233775.1 Bacteroidota bacterium
ACCGGATCGACCCGCGCACCGGCAAGCTCTATCTCTCGATGATCTTCGACTGGTATAAGGACGATTTCACCTCGTCCGGCGGCACGGTCCAGAAGTTCCTCGCGCCCTATTTCGCCGGCGAACTGCGCAGCGATCTGCAACGCAACGCCTACCAAATCGAATACCTCCCCTACGACTGGAGCCTCAACGAAGATCGCGGCCGGTAATTTCAATATCCGCGATGTCGGCGACGGCGACCCGTCCTGTTCAGCGGCCACGGGCACTTTTGATATCCGCGATTTCGGCGGCGGAGACAGATCTTCTGCGGCGACCACGGGCCTACGCGGCACCGGGTCGCCGTTTTTACTATCCGCGATTTTTTGATATCCGCGATGTCGGCGACGGCGGCCCGTCCTATTCAGCGACCACGGGCACGCTCGGCCTCGTTCTCTTGCCGTTAGCTGACAGCTGACAGCCGATAGCTGATAGCTTTCTTGCCGATAGCTGTCAGCCGTCGTACTCAATCGACAACACCTCCAGCGTCTGCTCGCCTCGGGGCGTGCGGAGCCGAACCGTGTCGCCGACGCGGCGGCCGACGAGGGCGCGGGCGATGGGCGAGAACGTCGTGACGCGCCCTTCGGATAGTTCGGCCGCTGCCGCTTCGTCCACGCCGACGATCTGCACCTGCCGCAACTCAGCGGCGCGCTTGCCGGTCTGGACCCGGTACCGAACTGTGGCGCCGAAGCGAACCTCGTCGGCCGGTTGGGTGCGGGGATCGATGGGTCGGGCGGAGGCGAGCCGGTCGGTCAGATCACCAATCCGGCGGCTAACGATGGCGAGTTGTCGGGTTCGCTCGGATTCGTCGCGGTGATCGGCGATCTGGCGGAGCCGGTCGGCCTCCAGCTCGGCCAGTTCGTCGCGGAGGAGCGCCAGTCCCCGAGGCGTGACCGGGTTGGCCGCGCCCGGCGGCAGCGGCGCCCGAGCGGGCACAACCGGCGGCTCGCCGGGTCCATCGTCCTTCGCAAAGGCACGGCTCATTCGGGGTCGCCCTTTTTCCAGCCAACCGCTCGTCGGGCCGGTCGCGTTCGGCGGCCGATCAACCGGGGACGCGCCAGAGCGGTCGGAGTCGAGCCAGCGCGTCGGGCGTCAGTCGGCGCCGACGGGACAGTTGGCCTTCTCGGGCGATAGGCGAGGTCATCCCGGTGGCCGCATCGGGCGTGAACGGGTTGGGCGTGCCTAAAAACCAGTTCAGCACCAGCGTCGCCCGTCGTCGGCTGAGGCCGCCGTTGGGGTGGCCGAACCCGGCTTCGTAGAGATAATTCCGCAGCCGCTCGACCTCGCCATCGGAGAGATAACGCTTCTCTTCTCGCAGGATGCGGTCAATCTCGCCGATCTGACCTTCGCTGGCCCGCTCCATATCCGGCTTCGCATCCATCCGGTGCATCGCTCTCCCCCGCTTCGGTTTCGGCCCGCAAAATCGCGACGGCGGCGCGGTTTGTCAAGTCGCCAGCCGACTCAGAGCGCGCCCAATCGCACCAGTTGCTCGGGCAGGACGAGCAGCACCGAGAGCGCGACGCTCGCGGCGTGTCGCCGCAACTCCCACAGGCTGCCTCGCGGCCAATGCCGACCGCCGCTCGAGCCGTGTCGGAGCAGTTGATCGAGCGGCACCGCGACCAGCGGGACGGCCAGCGCGACGAGTCCTGAACCGACGCTCGCGCC
>JBBSVG010000765.1:0-1698 GCA_038233775.1 Bacteroidota bacterium
CGGACCGGTGCGCGGGCTGCTGACGGCCGAGCGGACCGCGCTGAACCTGATGCAGCGGATGAGCGGGATCGCCACGCTGACCCGCGCTTTCGTCGATCAAGTGCCGCCGGACTGCAAAGCGCGGATTCTCGACACGCGCAAGACGGCGCCGGGGCTGCGGTTGCTCGACAAGCGGGCCGTCGTGCTCGGCGGGGGACTGAACCACCGGCTCGGCCTCTACGACATGGTCATGCTGAAAGACAACCACATCGACGCCGCTGGCGGCCGGATCGATGTCGCCGTCGAAAAAGCGCGGGCGTATTTAGCTAAACACCACCTGCAAATCCCGGTCGAGGTCGAGACGCGGACGTTGGCCGAGGTCGCACAAGCGCTCTCCGCCGGCACCGACCGCATCCTGCTCGACAACATGACGACCCCCCAGATGGCCGACGCCGTGCGGCTGATCGCGGGTCGGGCCGAGAGCGAGGCGTCGGGCAACATGACGCTGGATCGGATCGCCGAGGTTGCCCGGACTGGGGTCGATTTCATCTCCATCGGCGCCCTGACGCACTCCGTCCCGGCGCTCGACATCTCGTTCAAGGTCCGACCGGTCGCATAAGAAAGCGAACCGGTCGGCATTTCCCCGACGGTTTTGGGGTTACTCCGGGGTCCGGCTCGCCGCAGCCGCCGAGCGCTCATCGGGAATCACGAAAAGGAACACAGCTCATGCAGATCGCAAAGGATCGCGTCGTCACGCTCGACTATCAGCTCTACACCGGGGAAGAACTGGTCGATTCGTCCGAAGAAAACGGGCCGCTGGTGTTTTTGCAGGGCCACGCCCAAGTCGTGCCGGGGCTTGAGAGCCAGATCGACGGACTGAGCGTCGGCGATCAGCGAACGGTCGAGGTGACCGCCGAGCAGGGCTTCGGTGAGTACGACGACGAGGCCACTGAGAAGATCTCGCGGGAGGATTTCCCCAGCGATATCACGCCCGAGCCGGGCATGGAACTTTACATGAGCCACGATCCCGAGCAAGACGACGAAACGAACGGGGAACCGGACGAGGACGACGAGATTCTGGTCTGCATCCGCGAAGTCACCGACGAGCACGTTGTGATCGACTTCAACCACCCGCTCGCTGGCAAGGCGCTCCGCTTCGAGGTGACAGTGGTTGATGTCCGCGAGGCGACCGACATGGAACTCGAGCACGGCCACGCCCACGGCGAGGACGGCACCGACACCGAGATGGACGGGTAATCGCTCTCGGCCCATCAGCACCAGCGGCGACTGATCTTCGGGTCAGTCGCCGCTTTTTTTGGCTATCAGCCGTCAGCTGTCAGCTATAAGCTAATATCAAGTAGCGAAAACCGGTGTGCAAAGCCCGATGTTCTCCGTTCGTGGTGAGCTTGTCGAATCCATGAACGGAGCCACCGCTGTCATCCTTCGACAAGCGACCGTAGGCGGCTACGCCGACAGGACGAACGGATGATTTGAACTTCGATTTCAAACAGTTGATATAACGGCAAGAAACGGCAATGGAAGCGGCGGTGGCGGCTCTGTTCGTGGATTCAGGCGCGGGGACGGTAACGGTCCGTTACCGTCACGCCCAGCGCCCTAGGCTCACCACGAAAGTTGAAGGAACCTCCGATGACGTCGGCGTGAGAACCTTCACTTTGTTCAGGGTGACAGCCAACGGCGTCCGGCAAGAGCGCCGCGCCG
>JBBSVG010000766.1:0-1686 GCA_038233775.1 Bacteroidota bacterium
ACTTCATCCATTCTTTCTCAGCGCTTCTTGCCGCTCAGGCCGAGGGTCAGGCCGAGCACGGCGTATGTGGCGAGCATCGCGGCGGGGGAGCCGGGGCCGCCGCCCTTTTTGACTCGGGAGCGACGAAACAGAATGCAGGAATGATGAAAGAGAGCGATAGGCTGGCGGCTGAAAGCCGAGCTTTCGCTTTTCGCTGCCGTTCTCTTGCCGTAAGCTGATAGCTGACGGCTGATAGCTGTCCGCTTCAACATGGTTTCAACTTTGCCCGAGCCGGGGCATTCCGCCGTCTGTCTCCTGCTTAACCCGAAGGATCGGCTCATGGTGCTGGTGCTCGACAATTACGATTCGTTCACCTACAACCTCGTGCAATATCTCGGCGAACTCGGCGCCGAGCCGCACGTCGTCCGCAACGATGCGCTGACGGTTGATGAGATCGAACAGCTCGCGCCGAGCCATATCGTCGTCTCGCCGGGACCGTGCACGCCGACCGAGGCGGGCGTCTCGGTCGAACTGATCCAGCGGCTCAGCGGACGCGTCCCGATCCTCGGCGTCTGCCTGGGTCATCAGTCCATCGGCCAAGCGTTCGGCGGCCGGGTGATTCGGGCGGCGACCTTGATGCACGGCAAGACGAGTCCGGTTCATCACGACGGCAGCGGCCCGTTCGTCGGTCTGCCGTCGCCGTTCACCGCGACGCGCTACCATTCGCTGATCGTCGAGCGCGACACGCTGCCCGAGTCGCTGCGGATGACGGCGTGGACGGCGGATGGGACGATCATGGGCCTCGAACACCGGACGCACCCGACCACCGTCGGCGTGCAGTTCCACCCCGAATCGATCCTGACCGAGCACGGCAAGAGCCTGCTGCGGAACTTCCTCGAACGCGCCCCGGTCGCCGCTCACGCGTAGCCGGTCGGCTTTTCCTCACCTCAACCCCGAACAGATGACGAAGATCGGACCCAACGGCGGCAACGGGCAGAAGCGTCCGGCAGGCAAGGAATACTATCAGGGCGGCAAAACCGGCAAGCTGGCCGGTGGCACTGTCGCGCCGAATACCGTTCCGGCGCCGCCGGACAACGCCGCCGGTCCGGCGCCCGGCGCGAGGCTCGAACGGCCGGCTGGCGGGACGAGTCCGAACGAGGCCGCCGGTGCGGAAGCGATCCCCGTATCGCTCAACAGCGGTCAGCCGAGCGGCGATCAGCACAAGCGCGATTGGGTGCCGCTCGCGCCGGACGGGATGATCTGGAACGAGGTTTTGCAGCGCGACTCGTGGCGCGTCTTCCGCATCATGGGCGAGTTCGTCGATGGGTTCGAGAAGCTGAGTCGGGTCGGACCGTGCATCTCGATCTTCGGGTCGGCCCGAGTCGAACCGGGGCATCCGTACTATCAGATGGCCGTCGATATCGCCCACCGACTGGTCGCCAACGGCTACGGCGTCATTACCGGCGGCGGACCCGGCATCATGGAGGCGGGCAACAAGGGCGCGCGCGAGGCGAAGGGCGTGTCGGTCGGGCTGAACATCAACCTGCCGTTCGAGCAGGAGCCGAACCCGTACATCGACCGCGACAAGCTGATCAACTTCGATTATTTCTTCGTCCGCAAGTCGATGTTCGTCAAGTACGCACAGGGGTTTATCGTCCTGCCTGGCGGCTTCGGCACGCTCGACGAGTTCTTCGTGGCGGTCACGCT
>JBBSVG010000767.1:0-1680 GCA_038233775.1 Bacteroidota bacterium
CACGGTCGCGCAACTCACCGACGAGGCGCGCGCGCGCGGCGTGATTACCTACTCCAGCGGCAACCACGGACAGGCGCTCGCGCTGGCGGCTCGGTTGCTCGGCTCGCGCTGCGTCGTCGTCATGCCGACCGATGCGGCGCGGAGCAAGGTCGCCGCCTGCGAAGGCTACGGCGCCGAGGTGGTGTTCGCCGGGCGCTCGTCGGACGACCGGATGAACCGGGCGCTGGAGTTGGCCGAGGCGCACGGCTACGAAGTCGTCCCGCCGTATGCCGACGCCCGCGTCATCGCCGGACAGGGCACCGCCGCGCTGGAGATTCTGGCTGACGTGCCCGATCTGGACACGCTCGTCGTCCCGGTCGGCGGCGGCGGGTTGCTGGCCGGGTGTGCGCTCGCGGCCAAAGCGATCCGGCCGACGATTCGGGTGATCGGGGTCGAGACGGAAGCGGCGCAGGACGCGTATCGCTCGTTTCGCGCCGGTTCGATCCAGCGGATCACGCTGCCCGACACCATCGCCGACGGGATGCGGAACCTCCAACTCGGCGACCCGAACTTCGCCCTGATCCAGCGCTACGTCGATGACATCGTGCTGGTGACCGACCGCGAGGTGATCCTGACGATGCGCGATCTACTCTCGACGACGAAGCTGCTCGTCGAACCGACCGGCGCCGTCGCCCCGGCCGCCGTGCTGACGGGCAAGGTGACGGGCGGCAAGGTGGCCGCGATCCTGTCTGGCGGAAACGTCGATCTCGACCGGCTGGCGACGTTTCTGGTCGATGGAGCCAACTCGTGACCGAGCACGAGCGGTGGATGACGCTGGCGCTGGCCGAGGCCGAGCGGGCGGGCGCGCTGGGCGAGGTGCCGGTCGGCGCGGTGATCGTCAAGGACGGCGCCGTCGTCGCCCGGTCGCACAACTTGACCGAGACGCGGCGCGACCCGACCGGCCACGCCGAGATCGTCGCGATTCGGGCCGCGTGCGAGGCGTTGGGCGATAAATGGCTGATCGGCTGCACGCTCTACGTCACGCTCGAACCGTGTCCGATGTGCGCCGGTGCGGTCGTGCTGGCGCGGCTCGACCGGATCGTGTACGGCGCCATCGACCCGAAAGCCGGCGCGTGCGGTTCGCTGATGGACATCCCGCGCGATCCGAGGCTGAACCACCGGCCCGCGCTCGTCGGCGGCGTGCTGGCCGAACCGGCCGGGGCGCTCTTGGCCGCCTTCTTCCGCGCCCGACGCAAGCCGCGCCGCCCTGAACCGCCGGTCGGCTGAACGGCTATTGCAGCCGGGCGAGGGCGGCTTTGGCGTCGGCCTGTTTGGGGTCGAGCCGGACGGCGGCAGCGTAGTCGGATTTGGCGGCGGCGAGGTTGTGCTGCGCCTCGTGGATCATCCCGAGTCGCCAGTGTGCGGCGGCGAACGGCGGCTCGCCAGCGAGCGGGGTGCCGCCCGAAAGGTAATGGGCCAGCGCCGTCGCGCCCCGGTCGAGTTGCTGCCCCGAGATCGCCGCCGCCCGGCCGATCTGATAGTTCAAAGTTCGGTCGTTCGGCGCCAGCGCCACGCCAGCATCGAGCAGCCGCCACGCATCGGCGAACCGCTTGTCGGTCAGGTACATCGAGGCGAGCCGAATCCGCGTGTCGATGTCGCCGGGCGCGGCGGCAAGCGCGGCGGTCAGTTCCCGCTCGACGG
>JBBSVG010000768.1:0-1678 GCA_038233775.1 Bacteroidota bacterium
AAGATCGACCCGGCGACGCTGCCGCAGTCGGCCAATATCCACTACTTGGGCGGCAAGTCGTACGACGATCTGCCGACCTATTTAGGTTCGTGGGACGTGGCGCTGATGCCGTTCGCCCGCAATGAATCGACCCGGTTCATCTCGCCGACCAAGACGCCCGAGTACCTCGCCGCCGGGCTGCCGGTCGTCTCGACGCCGATCTTGGACGTCGTCCGCACCTACGGCGCCCGCAAGCTGGTCGAGATCGCCGAGACGCCGACCGAGTTCGTCGCCGCCTGCGAGCGGGCGCTGTCGGAAACCGGTCCCGAGCGACGCAGGGCCGCCGATGCATTCCTCAGCACGCTCTCGTGGGGCGCGACGTGGGGCGAGATGGACCGGCTGATCGGGCAAGTCCGCCGCCGCTCGTCGCCGCCCCGAGTGCCCGCTGCGATCCCGTCGCTGCCGCCGGCGGTGCCCGGCACGAGTTCGCTTTCCCAGTCCACCCTTGCCGCCGGGAGCGTCAAATGAGCGCACCGTTCGACTATCTGATCGTCGGGGCCGGTTTCGCCGGTTCGGTGCTGGCCGAGCGGCTGGCCTCGGTCGGCAAGCGGGTGCTGATTCTCGACAAGCGCTCGCATATCGGAGGCAACGCCTACGATTGCTACAACGACGCCGGTGTGCTGATCCACCAGTACGGGCCGCACATCTTCCACACGAACTCGAAAGACGTCTTCGATTACCTGTCGCAGTTCACCGCTTGGCGGCAGTATCAGCATCGCGTACTCGCCTCGGTCGATGGGCAACTGCTGCCGATCCCGATCAATCTGGACACGATCAACCGACTCTACGGGCTGAACCTGACCTCGTTCGAGTTAGAGGCGTTCTTCGAGAAACAGGCCGAGCCTGTCGAGAAGATCCGGACGAGCGAGGACGTCGTCGTCAGCAAGGTTGGGCGCGATATCTACAACAAGTTCTTTCGCAACTACACGCGCAAGCAGTGGGGACTCGACCCGTCGGAACTCGACGCCTCGGTCATCAGCCGCGTGCCGATCAGGACGAACCGGGACGACCGGTATTTCACCGACTCGTACCAAGCGATGCCGCTGCACGGCTACACGCGGATGTTCGAGAAGATGCTGGCGCACCCGAACATCAAGATCATGCTCAACACCGACTACCGCGAGGTGGTTGATGTGATACCGTTCAAAGAAATGATCTACTGCGGACCGGTCGATGCGTTTTTCGATTTCCGCTTCGGCAAGCTGCCGTACCGCTCGCTTGAGTTCAAGTTCGAGACACACGACACGGCGCAGGCGCAGCCGGTGGCCGTGGTCAACTTCCCGAACGACTATGCTTACACCCGAACGACCGAGATGAAGTACCTGACGGGTCAGGTTCACCCCAAAACGACGACCATCAGCGAGTACCCGATGGCCGAGGGCGACCCGTACTACCCGGTTCCGCAGCCGCAGACGGCCGAGTTGTACGCCAAATACAAGGCGCTCGCCGACGCCGAACCGAACGTCCACGTCGTCGGCCGACTGGCGACTTACAAGTATTACAACATGGATCAGGTCGTCGCCCAAGCGCTGACGCTGTTCAAGAAGCTGCGGACGAGGGAGACCGAGACGATCCACCTGATCCCGTCCAACGGTCTGGCTGGCGGCATGACGACCGTCAAGAAGGGCGAGCAGACGAT
>JBBSVG010000769.1:0-1677 GCA_038233775.1 Bacteroidota bacterium
ACACGCCCCAGCCAAGATCATTCGGCCGAGCGTGCCTCGCGAAACGGCGACCGAGCGGTGGTGCGCGAGCGTCCAAGCGCCCAAAATCAGCGTCGCCAACCCGGTTCGCCACGAGGCGATCACCAGCGGCGGCGCGGCCCCGGCCAGTTTGACCAGCGGCGCGGCCGTCGAGATCGCCAGCACACCGGCCAGCAGAATCCAGCCCGCCCGCCGGGCGGCATCGTGGGGCATCGGGAAGAAGCTGTCAGCTATCAGCCGTCAGCGATCAGCTTACGGCAAGAGAAAGGCAGGAAAGCGATCAGCCGTTATCTCACGGCAACGGCGAACGGCAAGAACCGGCAACGGAGGCGGTTGGCGGTGGCGGCTCCGTTTGTGGATTCTGCGGCAGCGGAACGTTACCGCCCAAGCTCACCACGAACGGAGACGGGCTGTCAGACGGCAAGAGCGCCGCGCCGTCGTTTCATCAATCCGCGATCATCCATCTGAAATCGCCGTTTCATCATTCCGCACTCCTCATTCATCAGTTCCTCGTCACCGTTCTCCCCCGTGGACGTGTCGGGAAACGAGCGTGTAGAGGTCGTCGATCTCGCGTTCGCGGTCGAGGTAGGCGACCGAACCGACCGAGAGGACGCGGCCGGGCAGCTCGCCGCCGCGCTTGGTCGAGAGGACGACGATCAGCGTCTCGGCGTCAGCGACTTCGTCGTTGAGGAACGAGACGATCTCGCGCAACTCTGGCAGCCGACCATCGACGACGACCGCGTCGAACGTCGCTTCGGCGCAGCAGCGGCGCACCTCGTCTGGCGTCGCAGCGTGCTGGACGGCGACGGACGCCTCGGTGAAGCGGGCCTCGAACGAGTGCCACAACTCGTCGTCGTCGGTCAGGATGAGCAATTGGCGGCGGTTGGCGCCGATCAAGCTATCGACCTGTTCGGTCAGCGCGGCGAGGTCGATGGGCTTGGTCACGTAGCCCTGTGCGCCGAGGGCGAAGCCGCGCTCGACCTCGTCGAGCACGCTGACCATGACAATCGGGATATCGCGCACGCCGCGATCCTGCTTCAGAATCGCGATCACGTCGAAGCCCGAGAGGTCGGGCATCATCAGGTCGAGCGTGATGATATCGGGATGATAATGTCGAGCCAGCGCGACCGCTTCTGCCCCGCCGGATGCCTCGATGACCAGGTAATTGCGCCGCTCTAACTCGAACTTCATCGCCTTGCGGATGTGCTCGTTGTCATCGACGACCAGCACGACGTTCTGCCCGCGCGGCGCGTTGTAGGCGTGGTGTCGCGGCTCGATGGCGACCGAATCGACCGACCGCGCCTTCGGTTCCGGCTCGGCCGCAGCGTCCGCTTTGACGACGGGCAAGAGCGCGACGAAGCGGGTACCGACGCCGTCGGGGTTCGGTTCGGCCCAGATCGTCCCGCCGTGGTGCTCGACGATGTGGCGGCTGATCGCCAGCCCAAGCCCGGTACCGCTCGGCTTGTCCATCGCGTCCTCGCCCATGATCTGGCTGAACTTGCCGAAGATCCGCTCGTGCTGTCCGTCGGGCACGCCGATGCCGGTGTCGGTGATCGTCAACTGGATCAGCACGTCGGCGTCGGCCGTCGGGCGATGCTCGACAGTTGCCTCGGCGGCCGAGATCGCGCTCAACCCGACCGTGACCGAGCCGCCCTCTGG
>JBBSVG010000770.1:0-1674 GCA_038233775.1 Bacteroidota bacterium
GCTGATCATCCGGCGCGCCGACGGCAGCGGGACGACGGCCGTGTTCACCGATTACCTGTCGAAGGTTAGCCCAGCGTGGCGCGAGCGGGTCGGCGCCGGGAAAGCGGTCTCGTGGCCGACCGGATTGGGCGCTCGCGGCAACGAGGGCGTCGCCGGTCGGGTCGAGGCGACCGTCGGGGCGATTGGCTACATCGAGATGACGTATGCGTCCGTCAACGCGATGCCGGTCGCGGCGCTGCGGAACGCGGCCGGCCGGTTCATCACGCCGAGCGTTGAGAGCGTGACGGCGGCCGGATCGGGCATCGACCTGCCCGATGATCTGCGGATGTCCGTCACCGACTCGCCCGCGCCGGACGCGTACCCGATCTCGGCGTTCACCTACCTGCTCGTCCCGCAAACCATCGCCGACTCGTCCAAAGGCCGGGCGCTGGTGGCGTTCATCGATTGGGCGTTGCACCACGGGTCGGCCTCGGCGACCGCGCTGCACTACGCGCCGCTGCCCGCGCCGGTGCTGGCCCGGACCGAAACGCTGCTCGGTCGGGTCACAGGTCCAACGGGCGCGCCGCTGCTGACCGCGCCGGTCGATTCCGGAGGGCGCCGGTGAGCGAATTTCCGCCGATTCGCCGCGCTGCGACAGCCTCGACTGGCAAGCTGGCCGACCGCGTGTTCAACTGGTCGCTCCGGGCCGTCGCGTGTCTGATCCTGCTGTTAGCGGCCGGGTTGCTGATCCAACTCGTCGTCGCTTCGTGGCCGAGCGTGACGAAGTTCGGGTTCGGTTTCCTCGTTTCGAGCGAGTGGAACCCGGTGCGCGGTCGCTACGGCGCCCTTCCGTTTGTGTACGGAACGCTGTTCTCGTCGCTCGTCGCGCTGGCGCTCGCGCTGCCGCTGGCGCTCGGGATCGCGATTTTTCTGGTCGAATTGGCCCCATCGTGGCTGCGGCGACCGGCCAGCACGCTGGTCGAACTGCTGGCGGCGATCCCGAGCGTCGTGTACGGATTGTGGGGCTTGTTCGTGCTGGTGCCGTGGCTGCAACGCTCGGTCGAGCCGCCGCTCGGCCAAGCGCTCGGCTGGTTTCCGCTGTTCAGCGGCCCGCCCTACGGCGTCGGGATGCTCGCCGCCGGGCTGGTGCTGGCGATTATGATCCTGCCGATCATCGCGTCCGTCGTCCGCGACGTGCTCTCGGCGGTCCCGCTGACCCAACGTGAAGCGGCGATTGGCCTCGGCGCGACCCGCTGGGAAGCGACCCGGCTCGCCGTCCTGCCCGCCGCCAAACCCGGCATCATCGGCGCGACGATTCTCGGCCTCGGCCGGGCGCTCGGCGAGACGATGGCCGTCACGCTGCTGATCGGCAACACGCCGCAGATTTCCGCCTCGCTGTTCGAGCCCGCTTCGACGATGGCGTCGGTCATCGCCAACGAGTTCAACGAAGCCGCCGGTTTGCAGCAATCGGCGCTGACCGAGATCGCGCTCGTCCTGCTCGTCGTGACGGTCGTCGTCAACGCCATCGCACGGCTGCTCGTCCGCCGCACGGCGAAAGGGACGGGCTGATGCCGACCCGATACGCCCGACGGAAAGCGATCAACCGGCTGATGCTCGGCCTCTGCGGCGCGTGCATCGCGCTGGCGCTCGTCCCGCTGGTGCTGGTGCTGGCGTATCTGGTCTATCAGGGCGCCA
>JBBSVG010000771.1:0-1666 GCA_038233775.1 Bacteroidota bacterium
CATCGGTCGCGGCGAACTGATCGACCAATCGGCGCTGATCGAAGCGCTGACGGACGGCCATTTGGGCGGCGCGGGCCTCGACGTGACGACGCCCGAACCGCTGCCCGAGGGCGACCCGCTCTGGTCGGCGCCGAACCTGATCCTCACGCCCCACGTCGGCGGCGTCTCGGACCAAGCCCACGCCAAACAGGTCGCGTTTTTTCTGGAGAACCTTGCCCGCTACGTCGCCGACGAACCGCTGCTGAACCGCGTCGACCGCTCGCGGGGCTACTAACGGCAGCCATTCTGGCCCTGCTTTTGGTGGTTTTTCGGGACTGCCGCTTTTTGCAGGATGAGGGTTGACCGAGGTTCGATGTGTCGAATGTGATCCAACTGCTCCCGCAGGCGCTGGCGAACCAAATCGCCGCCGGGGAAGTCGTGCAGCGGCCCGAGTCGGTCGTCAAAGAACTGGTCGAGAACGCGCTCGACGCCGGTACGTCGTCCTTGACCGTTGTCGTCAAAGACGCGGGCAAGGCGCTGATCCAGATCGTCGATACCGGCTGCGGCATGACGCCGGACGACGCGCAACTCGCGTTTGCCCGACACGCGACGAGCAAGGTGCGGACGTACGACGATCTCGAAGCGATCCACACGTTTGGCTTTCGCGGCGAGGCGCTGGCGGCGATCTCGAGCATCGCCCAGGTCGAGCTGCGGACCAAGCGGATGGCCGACGAAACCGGCATCTGCGTTCGGGTCGATGGCGGCCAGTTCCGCTCGGCCGAACCGGTCGCGACCTCGGACGGAACCTCCATCGCCGTCAAGAACCTGTTCTACAACACGCCCGGTCGGCGCAACTTCCTCAAAAGCAACGCGACCGAGTTTCGCCATATTCTCGACACGGTCCAGCGGGTCGCCTTAGCGAACCCGGAGATCGGCCTGTCGTTCATCGCCGACGACGAGCCGATCTACCAACTCAAAGCCGGGTCGCTGCCCGAGCGGTTGCAGGCCGTGTTCGGCCACAACTTCTTCGACGGGCTGATCCCAGTTGGCGAGACGACCGAGTATCTGACGATCTCCGGCTACGTCGGCCGACCGCAGTTCGCCCGCAAGGCACGCGGCGAGCAATTCCTCTTCTTGAACGGCCGGCCGGTGCAGAACCGATTGGTGCATCACGCCGTCACGAGCGCCTACGGGCACCTGCTGTCGAAGGGCGAATACCCGTTTTATCTGCTGTTTTTGACCATCGACCCGAAGCACGTCGATGTCAACGTTCATCCGCAGAAGCTCGAAGTCAAGTTCGACGACGAACAGGCGATCTACCGGCTGCTGATGTCCGTCGTCCGCAAAGGACTCGCGCAGGCCGATCTCGCCCCGACGGTCGAGCTGCCGGGCACGCTGAAAACCGACGGCTTCGAGACGATTCGGATTCCATCGACGCCGACCGAGAGCACGGCCGGAACGGTCCGCTTCGCCGCCGCATCATCGCCGCAACCGATGCCCGATGCGGCGCCGAGTCGCTGGGTCAGTGGGTTCACCGAGCGCGAGGCCAGCCGTCGGCCCGAGTCGGACGACGACCGCGCGTATGACCGTCCGGCTCGGTCGATGTCGCCCGCCGATCAGACCGAGATGCTGGCCGGACTCGAGGCGCTGTATCGTCCGCCCGCTCCGCCGGAGACGCTCCCGTCGG
>JBBSVG010000772.1:0-1648 GCA_038233775.1 Bacteroidota bacterium
CCGATGTGCTGTCGGTCCTCGAATCGCGGCGCCCGTCGCCGGACGGCTCGATCCGCAGCGAACCGCTGCCGCTGCACGACGACCCCGAGCCGATCCGCGTCCGTGATCCGCTGACGGGCGATCCGCTGCTGATTCCCGCCCGACTCGCCATCGGCCCGAACGTCTTCTTCTTGGGCACCGTCAACGCCGACGAGAGCACCCAATCGCTGACGCCCCGGCTGCTCGACCGGGCCAACCTGATCGAGCTGAACGAGGTTGATCTCGCCGCCCTAGGCCGACCAACCGCCGCGACCGGACAGAGTCGGGCGGAAGCGGCCTTCGTCGCCGACCTGCTCGCGCCGACGCCGCTGCCGGACGCGATGCTGGAGCCATACTGGGCGCAGTTGCAGGCGCTCAACGCGCACCTGCGACCGGCCGGGCTGCACGTCGGCTACCGCGCCGCTGGCGAGATCGCCCGGTTCTTGGCGCTCGCTCGCGGCGTGCTGCCGCTCGATCACGCGTTTGACCGGCAATTGCTGCAAAAGGTGCTGCCCAAGTTCTCGGGTCCGACCGAGCGACTCGCCGCCCCGCTCCGCGCCGTGCTCGACCTGACCGCCGCCGCCTACCCGCTCACCCACCACCGCGCCCGCCGCCTCCAGTCCCAACTCGACACCCAAGGATTTGCTGGCTTCCTCGAATAATCCTGCCCGCCCGTCACCCTGAACGCCGCGCCGCGTCTCGCGCTGACGCCAGCACAAGCGTCATCGCGACAAACGAAGCGGTTCAAAGATTTCGCTTGCGCCAGGCCCTGGTCCGCCGAGGTTCGGTATAGCACCGGCCGTATGAGAATAACTCTGCCCGAGGTAGTCATAAGGCCGACAGCGGGCGTTACGGGTGCCGCCGGGCACGCCGATAGATAACAATATGTTAGAGCCGACGAAGGCACGCACCGACTACCCTGCTTCATCCGGCATCCCCCTGCACCTTCGCCGCCCAACGTGGGCGTTCTACCGCGCTCCCTGTCTGTCTGAGGCGTCTCGCCTCTGCTTCCCCGCTGCGCTCACCGACAGCGTGAGGCCCGGCTTCGTCTCGAAAGCTCTCTGGGCCTGCCGTGGTGGCAGCGTCCGTTCTTCGCCTGCACACGCTCGCAATCCTGTCGGACGCTCTATGTCCCATTCCGTCTCTACGGCCCCCGTTTCGGGTGCCACCCGTGAGTCACTCGGCCTGCTTGACGCCTACTGGCGCGCGGCCAACTACCTGTCCGTCGGACAGATCTACCTCCGTGCGAACCCGCTGCTGCGCGAACCGCTGCGGATCGAGCACGTCAAGCCGCGCCTGCTCGGTCACTGGGGGACGACGCCCGGACTCAACTTCATCTACGCCCACATGAACCGGGTGATCGGCGAGCGGAACCTGAACGCGCTCTTCATCGCCGGGCCGGGGCATGGCGGGCCGGGCGTCGTCGCCAACACGTACCTCGAAGGGACCTACACCGAGGTGTATCCCGCCATCACCCGAGACGTCGATGGGCTGGCCCGGCTGTTCACCCAGTTCTCGTATCCAGGCGGCATCCCGAGCCACGTGGCGCCCGAGACGCCCGGCTCGATCCACGAAGGCGGCGAACTCGGCTACTCGCTCGTCCACGCCTTCGGGGCCGTTTTTGACAACC
>JBBSVG010000773.1:0-1648 GCA_038233775.1 Bacteroidota bacterium
GACGAAGAAGTTAGAGCTGACCTACACCGAAGTCCTCCGCGCCGACGGCGGAACGGTCTCGTACCGCTACCCGCTCGGGATCGGCCGCAACCTCGTCCCGCAGTTGGGCACCGTCGCCGGTCGGTTCCGGCTAACGGCGACGCAGCCGATCCGCACCGTGTACTCGCCGAGCCACGAGATGGACCTCCGGCGGACGGACGGCGACCGGACGATCACCGCCTCGTTCGAGCAAGCGGCCGGCGGCGAGGGACGCGACGTGCAACTCGTCTTCACGCCGTCGCCCGCGTCGGTCGGCCTGACGCTCGTCACGCACCGGGCGCCAGGCGAGGACGGTTATTTTCTGCTGCTCGCCGCGCCGGCCACGTCGGCGCAACCGGTCGAGGTCGCCAAAGATCTGATTTTCGTCCTCGACACGTCGGGTTCGATGGCCGACGGCGGCAAGCTCGACCAAGCCCGCGCCGCGCTCCGCGCCGGTGTCGCCACGCTGAACCCGGCCGACCGGTTCGCGATCCTCGCCTTCTCGGGCGACGTGCGTCGGATGGAAGACGGCCTGATCGCCGCCGACGCGGCCGGTCGCGCCAGAGCCGAGACGTTTCTCGCCGGACTTCGGCCGAGCGGCGGGACCAACATCCACGACGCGCTGACCGCCGCCGTCGCCACGCTCGACCGCTCGGAGCGGCCGAAGCTCGTCGTCTTCTTGACTGACGGCCTGCCGACCGTTGGACAAACGAACATCGAGCGGATTCAGGCCGATGTCGCCGCCGCGCATCCGGGTGTGACGCTGCGGCTGTTCCCGTTCGGCGTCGGCTACGATGTCAACACGGCGCTGCTCGACGGGCTGGCGGCACGCAACGGCGGCGCGGCCGATTATGTCGAGCCGAAAGAGAACATCGAGGTCAAAGTCGGCCGCTTCTTCGACCGGGTGACGCATCCCGTGATGACCGATCTCGCGCTCGACGTGCCCGCTGGTGTCCGGCTCGACCGACGCTACCCGACGGATTTGCCCGATCTGTTCTCCGGCGGACAACTGGTGCTCGTCGGGCGCTACACCGGCAGCGGCAACGGCGCCGTCCGCTTGTCGGGCCGAACCCACCGCGCCGAGCAGACGGCCACCGCCAACGCGAGCTTCCCGGCTCGGGACGACGGCAACGACTTTCTGCCCGCGCTCTGGGCCACGCGCCGGGTCGGCTATCTGGTCGAACAGATTCGGACCAACGGCGAGAACGCCGAGTTGCGCGACGAGATCGTCGATCTGGGCACGCGCTACGGGATCGTCACGCCGTACACATCGGCCCTCGCGCTCGAACCGCCGACCGCAACGCTGGACGACCGCCTAAACCAAACTCGCCCCTCCGACGCAGGCCGACGCAACCGAGCGGAATCCGCTCCCGCTCCGGCGGCGGCGATGCGCGAGACGACCGGCGAGGCGGCGGTTGGACTCAGCAAGGCCAGTCGGGCGCAACAGGACGCGGCCCAGATCGCCCCGGCGACGGAAGCGGCCGGGCGACGGGTTGGGACGAAAACATTTTACTCGCTCGACGGCGTTTGGACCGACGCCGAGCTGCGGCTTCATCCCGACGCCACGCGGCCCGAGACGGCCGTCCGGTTCGGTTCGGACGACTATTACGCGCTGCTGACTCGACTGCCC
>JBBSVG010000774.1:0-1637 GCA_038233775.1 Bacteroidota bacterium
TATCCGTCCGCTCGCCGCTCCGTCGCGGGCAGCAGTTGACCGTCCCGCAGAGCAGCCAACCGGTGCTCGATGCGCTCGACGCGGTCGATGTGGCCGCCGTCGATGACTCGACCAGCGCTGCGTTGGCGGTGGCGGAATCGATTGACGACTCGACCACGGCCGGTCCGCTGGCGACGGTCGGCGAAGCGACGGCTCGGGCGCCGATGATCGCCGTCCGGTCGGTCACCGACGCCCCGCCGATGGTCGTGGTGGACAGCCGGGGCGCGGCGCTGACCTCGGACGCCTCGTCCGCTTCCGGTGTGCGCCGTCGAATCAGCTACCGCGTCAAGCGCGGCGACACGATTGGCGAGATCGCGGACGCGCACCACGTCAGCGTGACCGAGTTGAAGAAGTGGAACCGACTCCGCAGTTCGCGGGTCCAGCGCGGGCAGCGGCTGACGGTGTACGTCGGCGGCGGGACGCAGGTCGCGGCAACGGCTTCAACCGGCGGCGCGTGGAGTCAGCACCGGGTCAAGCGCGGCGAGACGCTAATGACCATCGCCCGGAAGCACGGCCAAACGGTGGCGAACCTGCGGGCGTGGAACGGTCTGACCTCGGCCCGACTCCGTACCGGCCAGACGCTCCGCATCCGCCAAACGACGGCTGTCACCGCCGCGCCGCGCCGCCCGTCGGCGAGCACCCGCAGCGCCGCGACGGCCTCGGCCGCCCGGTCGAAGCAGCGGCACAGCGTCCGCTCCGGCGACACGCTCTGGAGCATCGCCCAGCATTACGATGTCTCGGTCGATGATCTGAAGCGGTGGAACGGGATCTCCGACCGCGCCCATCTGCAAGCCGGTCGCAAGCTGACGATCTACACCAACTGAGCGTCGCCTGATATCAAATCCACCGCTTGTCGAAGGACGGCGGTGGCGGCTCCGTTGTGGATTCTGCGGTAGCGGAACGCCACCGCCCTGGCTCACCACGAACGGAGATCGACTTTGTCTTGCACAACGGTTTTCAAGAATTGATCTGATTGGCTTTGACTACGGGTGGTTCCGAGGCATCGGGGCCACCCGTCGCCCGTTTAGCGCTCCACCGGTGCGTATCTTGCACCCGACCGCCGCTCCGCCTGTTTCCGCTCTCTCCAGCCGACCCGCCGTGCCCCGTCGACTGCTCCTCGTTTGCCCGCCAGCGCTTTTGCTCGCTGGCTGTCTGCTTGTCTGGTCGCCCGCTGCTCGGGCACAACCGACCGTCACGGTCGGTCAACCGCTGCCGCCCGGTGCATCGGGGACGTTGCCCGAACCGGCGGCGTGGACGGCGACCGACCTGCTGCTCCGTTCGCAGCGCGCCGCCGCGACCGAGCGGTTGTTGGCCGCACTCCGCCGCCAACCGACCGGCCCCGATGCGGCGACCGTCGCCTATTTGGGCGCGGAACAGGCGTTTTTGTCCGGCGACGACCGACTGGCGACCGCCCGATTCGCCGCCTTCATCGCCGCTTATCCGACCGATCCGCGCCGCGACGACGGGCTGTTCCGCTTGGGCGAGGCAAAGCTGCGGGGGGGCGATCCGGCCGGGGCCATCTTTATCGGGGCGAATCACGGCACGATTACGCGCACCGAGGGCCTCTTCAACGGCGGCGACCGGGCGGTCGTCGACGA
>JBBSVG010000775.1:0-1630 GCA_038233775.1 Bacteroidota bacterium
GACCCAAATGCGCGTATTCGGCCCAATCAGCGGGTTCGACTGAGACGACGAGGCCGGAGTTGGCGAACGGCGAATCGCGCCGCGACAGGCTCATCCCGTTGACGACCGTCTCGCCGGGCGCCGTCGCCGCTGGGACGATCCAGCCGCCGGGGCACATGCAGAACGAGAACACGCCGCGCCCCTCGACCGTCGCCGCCAGCCGGTAGCTCGCCGCCGGGAGCCGCTCGTCTCGCGGCCCGCGCCGGTGGTACTGCTGCTCGTCGATCAACTGCTGCGGGTGCTCGATTCGGACGCCCATCGCGAACGACTTCGCCTCGATCTGCACGCCGCGTCGGTGCAGGAGTTCGAAAATATCCCGCGCCGAGTGACCGGTCGCGAGCACGACCGCATCGCCGGTGATCTCGTCACCGGTCGCTGTCACTACACCGCGCAGTCGGCCGGTTGCATCGCGGACGAGATCAACCACTTTCGTGTTGAACCGGACCTCGCCGCCCGATTCGATGATGCTGGCACGAATCGCCTGCACCACCTTTGGGAGCTTGTTCGACCCGATGTGGGGATGGGCGTCGATCAGGATCTCCGGCTTCGCGCCGTGGGCAACGAGGGTTCGGAGGACGGCATCGACCGGCCCGCGCTTGGTCGCCCGCGTGTAGAGCTTGCCGTCGGAGTACGTCCCGGCGCCGCCCTCGCCGAAGCAGTAGTTGCTGTCGGGATCGACCGTCCCGAACCGTTGCAGCGTCGCCAAATCGTGTCGCCGCAACTGGGCGTCCTTGCCCCGGTCGAGCACAATCGGCCGCAACCCCAGCTCGATCAGCCGCAGCGCCGCGAACAGCCCCGCCGGTCCCGAGCCGACCACGACGACCGGTTTCGCCCCGACCACCGAGCGATACTCGGGTCGCGGCGGCGGCTCGTCCGGGATCGGTTCGTCCACGTACACGTCGGCCTGCAAGCGGACCCGAATCGGCTCGTGCCGGGCGTCGAGCGACCGCTTTCGCACCCGCAGCCCGACGATCTGCGACTCGATCAGTCTCAAATGCTCGGCGGCAGCGGCCCGCTGGGCGGCGAGATCGTCGGCCTGATCGAGCCCGAGCACCAGTTCAACAGCGTGAGGCATGGCAGAAATGCAAGAGATGGAAAACGAGCCCCGCCCGCCGCCCCAAATCCGCGCCAGATGAGTTTTGTTATCTGTTATTGAACAATGAAAACCATGAAATGTTGCCTAAAATCTGCTGTTCGCGGCCCACGACGGCGACCGCCAAGAACGCCGATCCGCCTTCACATCACGCATCGCTTCTTCCGGCCGTTTCATCATTATGCATTTCTCTTTCATCGCTCTCTGCCGAATTCATCAGTCCGCAATCAAAAAGGCGACCGGGGGATGAACCCGGTCGCCTTTGGTGCAACGGAACAGCGGGGACGAGCTTACTGAAAACCCTGCGTCGGCCACTCGGGGTTGGCGGCGAAGCGGGTCGGATCGATCTCGTCGAAGCCAACGGTGGCCTCGTAGGTGGAGATCTTGTCGAAGATCCGCTTGACGTCCAGCTCGACCTGAACCGGGTTGAACGCGCTCCAGATGGCGGTGCCGCGCATCGTTCCGTCGTCGGTCGGCACCTCGCGGGAGCGCTTGATC
>JBBSVG010000776.1:0-1627 GCA_038233775.1 Bacteroidota bacterium
GGCCAGACGCAAACCGGCGGCGTTGGCGGCTTGCAGATCGACGTGCGGTTTCGGCCCGCACGAGCGATCCACGAACGCATCATCGAACGCGGCGGCGACTTCTTCGCCGACCTCGAAACAGGTTTTGCAGATGCTCGGTCCGATCCAAGCGCGAATATCTTTGGGCGATGTGCCATACCGGCTCACCAACTCGCGGACCGTCGCCCCGGCGATGTCACCGGCCGAGCCGCGCCAACCGGCGTGGAACCCGGCGACGGCGCGGCGAACCGGGTCGTACAAGAACACCGGGACGCAATCTGCGGCGCTGATGGCGAGAAACACGCCCGGCCGACTGGTCACCAGCCCGTCCACTTCGCCCATCGAGCCGCCGGAAACCGCTTCCGCGACGAGGATCGAATGGACCTGTTTGGGGATCGCCACGTCGCCGAGCGCGGCCACGCCGCACGCCGCCGCGAACGCTTCCCGGTTGCACCGAACGGTCTCGGGCTCGTCGCCGACCGACAAGCTCAGGTTCAGCGACCCAAACGGCGGCGCGCTGAATCCGCCGGCTCGGGTCGAAAAACCGAACACAAGCTCGGGGTACGGGTCGAAGATCGCCGCGCGGATCAGCGGCACGTCGGAACGCTCGGTCATGGGACGAAGATACGAACGCCAAGCCGCCCCGGCGCGTCGTCAGCCTATAGCGACAGCGCGGCCAGCGCGGCGGACCGGGCGATGTCGGTCGGCATGGTCCGCCCCGTCCACCGCTCAAACGCGACGGCGGCCTGTCCGACGAGCATCCCGAGCCCGTCGATGGTCCGGCAACCGGCAGCCGCCGCATCGTCCAGAAACCGAGTGCGGAGCGGATGATAGACCAAATCGTAGGCGATTTGATCGCTGCGCCAGCCGTCGGCCGCGACCGGCGAACGGCCCTCGTGCGGCATCTGCCCAACCGGCGTCGTGTTGACGATCAGCGCCGCGCCGCCGAGCCCGGTCGCCTCGTCGAGTGACCCGACGCGCAGTTCGGTGTCCGCCGTCAGCGCCGCGAAATCGCCGATCAGCGCTGCGGCCGATTCGGGTCGCCGGGCCAAGATGGTCAGCCGACGCAGCCGGGCCGTCGTCAGCAGCCCGTACACGACTGCTCGGGCCGCGCCGCCCGCGCCGAGCACCACCGCGTCGGCGCCGATCAGATCGGGCAGAAATGGGTCGAGCGGACGGAGAAAACCGGGCACGTCGCTGTTCGAGCCGACCAATCCACCGTCCGGTCGCACCTGAATCGTGTTGACCGCCCCGACCGCTCGGGCCAGTTCGTCCACCACCGCTAAATGCCCAACGACCGCTTGTTTGTGCGGAATCGTCACGTTCGCCCCGACGAACCCGAGCGCGCCGAGTCCAGCCAGCGCGGCGCCGAGCGCGACCGGCGCAACCGGCAGCGGGACATACGCCCAATCCAGCCCGAGCGCGGCGAACGCGGCGTTGTGCATCGCCGGCGAGAGCGAGTGCGCGACCGGCCAGCCGATCAACCCGACGAGCGTCGTGGCGCCGGTCATCGGAGACTCACAACAGGGCGCCGAGCGCGACGCAGGACGGCGGCGGCGGCTCCGTCCGTGGATTCTGCGGTAGCGGAACGCCACCACCCAGGCTCACC
>JBBSVG010000777.1:0-1626 GCA_038233775.1 Bacteroidota bacterium
CACAACCGCTGAAACGGTCGCCTCGACCGTAACCGTCACGGCGTGGCCGGACTCGTGGCTTGCGCCCGAGAGATCGACCGAGCGGAGCGTGTAGCGGTAGCTTTTGCCCGGTACAACGCGGGCGTCGGTGTAGGTGTAATTGGTCGGGTTGGCCGTCGTGCCGCGACCGACGAGCCCAAGCGTCGAGCGGAACGAAGCGATCTCAACGCCATCGCGCAGGACCGAGAAGCCGGCATTATCATGCTCCGCCCCGGTCCGCCACGACAGGTTGACGGCACCGTTGCGGCTCGACCCGGAGAACCCGGTCAACTCCACCGGCAGCGGCGCATCGATTCCGTTGATGGGCGCCGTCGAGACGGGGGTATCGTAGTCGCCGACGATATTCCCATCGTTCCCGTAGATCGTGTTGTCCTGCAAGGTGTTGTTGGGGTTGTCTTGCTGGCTCAGGTTGAAGTGCAGGTTCAGCACCAGATCAGACGGCGGGTTTTGGATGGTTTTGTTCATCGACTGCTGGATCTGCGTTTCCGTCAGGGCGATCTTCCAGATGCGGATCTCGTCCACACGGCCGTGGAAGAACTTCTCCTGGATGTTCAGCGCCCGACCCGGTGAAGTCCGTTCGCTGCTTGATCCATCTGCGAGGGGCAACCCCGACAAGATATGGGCGCCTAACCCACCCTGTGAATCGACGCCGCCGATGACGGTCTTGCTGGCGTCGTAGCGCGGCGTGGCGGCGATCCGCTCGATCCGGCCGAGGCCACCGTCGCCGATGCGCGGGCTGGGGCCGGACGGCAGGTACTGGGTCGCGACCAAGTTGCCGTCGATGAACAGCCGCAGGACCGACACGGGGGCTGTCTGTAGGACGGTGCTGCCCAGCTCGAAGGCCAGATGATACCACCGGCCACGGGTCGGATAGAACCCGGCCTTGACCGCTGGCGTAACGAACCCGTTCTCCGTCCCGATCCGGCCGACGAGGAAGGTGTCCTGCTGACCGCCGTAGAACATGACGAACGAGGCGTACGCCGGCATCGTCCCGGTCTGGTTGGCCGGCTCGATTGGCTTGACGATCAGGATCTGCGGTCCGCTGGTCGAGTCCGAGAAGTTAAAGTACCCTTCCAACGTGAACTCGGTCGGGCGCAACGACGGGCTGTCGGGGATCGTGACGTAGCCGCCGGGATTGAGGCCGGGGCCGTTGATCCGCAGCGTGAGACCACTATATGGCTGAGCTGCGGCGGTACCGGCCAGCCCGAGCACGACGAGCAGGGCTGCGCGGAACGCAGTAGACAAACGGTTCATCGGGATACCTCCAAAACCACAGAGAAGTTCACCATGTCGCCCCGCCCATTCGGACGAGGCGCCCCAAGACCGCCGGGCGGCGATCAACAGGATACAAGACAAGTATAATCAAAACATCGGGCAATCGCTACGCACCCCCCGATCCGGTGCGTCCCGTCACCTTGTGTCGTTTGTGCGAGCCGCAAAATGCCGGGCGAACGCGGTGGCTGTTTGGCGGTGTTGCCGGAGCTATGAGCGATTCTCCGACAGCGGCAGCCGAGGGCGTGCGGGTCGATCCGGCCGAATCGGCCCGGTCGGCCGGGCTGCGGTATGCGTCCGACAACCGGCCGGGCA
>JBBSVG010000778.1:0-1624 GCA_038233775.1 Bacteroidota bacterium
ACGCTTCGCCGACACGCTCGCGCTGGCGCAGGCCGCCGGGGTCGAACTCCGCGCCGTCTCATCTGCGCTGACCGAGGCCGGAATCACGCTCGGCAACGCGGTGCCGGTCGTGCTGCCGTAACTCAGGCCGATTCGGGCGGCGCCTCGGCTCGGAGCGCGGCCAGATCGAGCCGGGCGACGGTCATCAGCACCTCGCCGTCGGGCGCCTGCGGCCATTCAGAGCGCGGCCGGTCGCGGTACAACTCGACGCCGTTGCCGTCGGGGTCGCGCAGGTACAACGCCTCGCTAACGCCATGATCGGCCGCGCCTTCCAGCGGAACGCCCGCCCGGTCGAGCCGCCGGAGCGCGTCGGCCAGCGCGGCCCGGTCGGGGTAGCGAAACGCGACGTGGTACAGCCCGGTCGTGCCGGGCGCCGGGGCAGCGCCGCCCAGACTCTCCCACGTGTTCAGTCCGATGTGGTGATGATAGCCACCGGCCGAGAGAAACGCCGCTTGGGAGCCGAACCGCTGCGTCAGCTCAAAGCCGAGCACATCGCGGTAGAACCGCAGCGAGCGGTCCAGATCGGCGACCTTTAAGTGAACGTGGCCGATATCGACCCGTGGATCGAGGGGCGTCGTCATGGCGTCGGGCTAATGGGGCGGGATCGGCGGCGTCTCAACCGGCAACGGGGCCACGGAGGAATGCAGAATGATGAGCGCGGATTGATGAATCTGAAGAGAGCGATGAGCGAGGAAACGGCCGCTCGGTGCTATGCCGAGACGGCTGGTTTGAGCACGGTTTCGCACCATTGGCGGAAGCTCGTCGGCGTGGTGGCGTCGGGCGTGCGCGGCGCGGCGTTGTCGAGTCCGTCGTTCTTGGCCGACATCATCTCGACGTAGCCCTGGGCGAAGGCCGGCGACATGCCGCCGCCGAGCAGCCGCTCGCGGAAGGCGTCCAGCGGGACTTGCTGGAAGCGGATCGGCTTGCCGATCACGTCCGACAGGATCGCGGCCATGTCGCTCATCGACAGGTCTTCGGGACCGAGCACGGGCGCCTCCGCCTGATCGGTCCACGACCGGTCGGTCAGCCAGCGCGCGGCGACGGCGGCGATGTCTTGGGTGGCGCAGGTCGGCAGCTTCAGGTCGCCATCCAGCGTCGAGAGGATCATGCTCTGGTGCTTGATCGCCTCGACCTGGCGGAGCATGTTGTCCATAAACGAGGGCATCGTCAGCGCACGGTAGCCAACGCCGGTTGCGGTGATCATGTCGTCCATCTTCAGCGATGCGGTGACGAGCCCGGCGCGCCCGGCCATCGGCGTCCCGCGACCGAGCGCACTGACACCGACGACGCGCGGCACGCCATGCTGTTTGAATGCCTCGCAGGCAGGTCGGCTGAAGTCCAAGTATGCTTGCTCCAAGCTGGCCACCGTCGGGTCCGGCGGGATCAGCCAGAACACCGCATCGGCGCCGTCGAACGCGCGGTTGACGACATCGGCATCGCTGTGAGACCCTGTGATGGCCTCCACGCGGTCGCGCACCGCTGGCGCGAGCCGGGCCGGGTCGCGAGCGATCACCCGAACGCGCTCCCCGGCGTCGAGCAGAATCTGCACGACCTTGCTGCCGATATGTCCGGTGGGCGCCGTCAC
>JBBSVG010000779.1:0-1622 GCA_038233775.1 Bacteroidota bacterium
AAGGCCGGGTTCTGGGCGACGCGCTACCGGTTCGGCTACGACAGCCGGCTCGGCGCGACCGGTATCGGCATTCATTTCCTCGAACGACCGCTCTACGGTGCCGTCTATGGACAGGACGATTGGACCGTCACGCCGCTGTTGAAGGTTCAGGCCGGGCTGCGGGTTGAGCGGTTCAATCTGGGCGACAACTGGTCGGTCGAGCCGCGCTTGGGCGTCCGGCGGGCGCTAACCGAGCACGTCGCCGTCAAAGCCGCTCTCGGTCGGTTTAGCCAGTACACGAACGTCGTCACGCAGGAAGGCGCCTCGTTCGCCGATGTCTGGATTCCGGTGGACAACAGCATCGAGCCGGGTCACTCAGTCCACACGATCCTGGGCATCGAGACCCAACCGCGAGATGGGCTCGAGTTCAACATCGAGGGCTATTACAAGACCCTCGAGAACGTTGTCGAGTTTCGGACGGAAATCACCGATTTCACCACGGTCCGCAACCTCGTCCATCTGGGCAGCGGTCGGGCCTACGGCATTGAGCTGTTTTTGCAGAAGAAAACCGGGCGCCTGACCGGTTGGGCGGGCTACACGCTCGGCCGGACGACCCGCCGCTTCGAGTCGCTGCCCGGCGACGACGACCAACCCTCGAACCAGCGCAACGAACTGAACCTCGGCGGCGACTTTCCGCCCAAGTGGGACCGGACCCACGACCTCTCGCTGACCGGCGCCTATCGGTTCAACTCGAAGTGGAGCACCGGCTTAACGTTCGTCTATGCCACCGGTCAGGCTTACACCAAGCCAGCCGACGGCTACCGCATCCAGTCGCCTTTCGGCGGCGCCCCGACGACCTATCTGCCGGTCAATACCTACCGCAACACCGGTCGGCTGGAGCCTTATCACCGGCTCGATCTGAACGTTGCCCGAACCTTCAGCCTGTTCGGCACCGAGGCGGAGGCGTTTCTGAACGTGTACAATCTGTACAACCACCGGAACGTCTGGTTTCGCGAATTCAATCAGACCGACGCCTTCCGCGACGGCCAGGCCCCGCCGTCATTCACCGATGTCCGTTTGCTGCCGGTGCTGCCGACCGTCGGCGTCAACTTCAAGTTCTGAGATCGCGATGGGTCACACACAGATGAAACTGCTGACGGCGGCGCTGCTGCTGTCGGGGTGCAGCGGCGGGACCGAGCCGGGCGCGGATGATCACCGGTCGGCGCTCGTCGTCCAGGCGTACCTCTCGCCCGGCACGGCGGTGGACACGATTCGGGTCAGCGCCGTCCAGTCGGTCACCGTCCCCTACGACGCTGCTCGGGCGGCCATCGCCGACGCCGAAGTGACGCTGACCCTGCGCGGTGGACTGACGGGCGCGGGCGCCGATTCGGTCGTTCAGGCGCGGCCGATGGCCGGTCGGCCGGGCTACTACGCCGCGCCGGGGCATCTGGCCGTCGCCGGGGGCCGCTACCGGCTCGATGTGCGGTCAGGGTCGCTGGCTGTCAACGCGGAGACGGTCGTGCCTGGCCTTTTCTCGCTGACGAAAGCCGAACCCGAGACGCTCGTTTACCAGAGTGACCGACCGCTGAAGTTGTCGTGGACGGCCAGTTCGGACGTGTCCAGTTACGCCCTGAACCTCCGCT
>JBBSVG010000780.1:0-1621 GCA_038233775.1 Bacteroidota bacterium
GCCGATGGAACCGGTGATCGTACCCGGCTCGGCCACAATCGTGTCGGCCGCTGCCGCGATATAATAGCCGCCCGAGGCCGCGACGCCGCCCATCGAGACGATGACGGGTTTGACCCGCCGCGTCAACTCGATCTCGCGCCACATCGCCTCGCTCGCGGTGGCCGAGCCGCCGGGCGAGTCGATCCGCAGCACGACGGCTTTGACGTCGTCGTCCTCGCGCGCCTGACGGAACTCGGCCCCGAGCGTCTCACTGCCGACCGAACTCGACCCGCCGAAGATCGGATCGCCGTCGGACGTGCTGCGCCCCGACACGATGTTTCCGACGGCGTAGATCAGCCCGATTTGGTCGGAACCGGACGGTCCGCCGGCCACCGCCGCGCTCCGGTAATCGCCGGGCGTGACGAAACGCGGCGCTTCGGCGGCGTCGGTCTGGCCCAACCGGCGCTTGATGATCTCGCGCACCTCGTCGTCGTAGCGGACGCCGTCGATCAGCCCGGCGGCGTGGGCTTCGGCGGCGGTCAGCATCGCTTGGCCGTTGACCAGCGCCGAGATGCGGGCCGTGTCAAGCTTGCGCGAAGCGGCCAGCGCCGTCACGAACAGCCGGTAGCGCCCATCGACGATGGCGCGGGTGACTTCAAGGTTCTCCGGCGAGGCGTCGGTTCGGGTGAACGGCTCGACCGCGCTCTTGTACCGCCCGGCCCGGACGACAATTGGCTCGACGCCGAGCTTGTCGAGCGTCAGCTTGAAGAACGGCAACTCGGCGGCGAACCCGTTCAGCTCGAGCCGAGCTTGCGGCGGCAGGAAGATCGAATCGGCCGCCGAAGCGATGAACAGCCCGGTTTCGTCCAGCCCGTTGTCGCCGCTGACGGCATAGACGAACTTGCCCGCACGGCGCACGGCGAGCAGCTTCGCCCGTAGTTCCTCCAGATCGGCCCAAGACGCGCCGACATCGCCGACCTGCAACACGACGCCCTGCATGTGCTCGTCGCGGATCAGCTTGTCGAGGTTCGTCAGATGATCGCGAAACGTCACGGTCGCGTGCCCGAGCAGCGAACCGACGCCGTCGCCAGCGACTTCGGGCAGGTCGCCGGAGAGCTTGATCAGCAGCGCAGAGCGGTCGGCGACCGGTTTCGGTTCGCCTTTCGATCCCAGCGACCCGAGCGAGGCGATCAGTCCGCCGATCAGCATCAACCCGCAGCCGCCCAGCAGCCCGCCCGCCACCAGCACGCCGACGGCCGCCGCCAGCGTTGTCTTCCAGAATCCCATCGGTCGCATGAGGCCTCGCTTGTGTTTGGAGGGGAAAGATAAAGAGAATGAGGAATGATGAGCGCGGAATGATGAGGAAGAATTGCAGATTGATGATCGCGGATTGATGAAACCGAAGAGAGCGATGAACGAGGAGCGATGAGCGATGGAAAGGCGATGCGGCGTTGTTGCCGTACTTCAGATCTTGTATCTTGAACAAGCAGCACAAGTGGTGCAGTAGTTCGTTTTGATCTGGATCATTTAGTAGACCGTAACGGAGCAAGAACGCTGCACCAACACCCCATTTGAACCCGAACCGTTGCCTGTGTCGGCTTCTGCCGAGCACGTATTTGCAAGATAGGGTCTTGGGCTTTCA
>JBBSVG010000781.1:0-1612 GCA_038233775.1 Bacteroidota bacterium
AGCAGATACAGCAGCCCGTTCAGGTCGCGCCCCTGCGTCGGCGCCGACTCGATCACCTCCCGTTCGAGCGAACCTGAAACGGTCGGATCGGTCCGGTTGATCGTCGGCCGGCGCTCGGCGGTGACTTCAATGGCGGCGGTCGTGCTCGACGGGAGGACAAAGTTGACCGTCACTTGGTTGCCGGAGCGCAGCTCGATCCGCTCGGATCGGCCTTCCCGGAAGCCGTCGAGCGCGGCCGAGACGGTGTAGCGGTTGGCCGCGTTGAGCGACGGGAAGCGGTACACGCCGCCGACCGAGGTCGTCGTGCGGAGCGTTTGGCCGGTGCTCAGATCGGTCAGCGTGACGACGGCGCCGGGCAGCGGGGCGCGATCACCGTCCGAGACGACGCCGAGAATCGCGGCCGTCGCTTGGGCATGAGCGGCGTGGACCGGACCGAGCACGGCGATCAGCGGCGAGAGCGCCAGCGGAGCGACGAGGGCGGCGCGTCGAGAAAAACGGGCAAAACGGGGCATAGAAGGCTCTGGAGAATCGGGATGAACCGTCCCGGTCGGCCAACCCGACGAGCGGGCGGCGCAACCGCAAGCGGCAGCAGGGAAACGGGAGATTGGAGACGCCCGAGAGGCGTCTGTGGGACCGGGAGACGGTCCGAATCAGGCGGGGGAAACCGGCGGAGCGGGCAAACTCGGTTCGATCAGCAGCCTGTGCCGTCGGGCGACGGCGGGCAACCGGTCGGGCGTCATCTGCGGCCCGAGGGCGCGCAACACGGTGCGGACAAGAGCGGCCGAGACGGCATCGGTCGCAGTCAGCAAGCGCAGATCGGCCGGTCGGTCGAGGTCGCCTTCTGCGGGCAATAGGTCAGCGGCCTGCGCCAATCGACGAAGCCCGGCCATCAGCTCGGCGCCTGCCCGGTCGCCGCCCCACGTCACGCCGTCAAGTGCGGCAAGGTCGGTCGGCGAGGCCAATCCCCACAGATAAAATCCGCCGTCTCGGGCCGGACCGACGACCGACCGACCGGACCGAACGGCGTCGGCCGCCGCCGTCAACCGCGCCGCCGTCAGCCCCGGCGTGTCGCTGCCGACGACGATCTGCTGGTCGAACCCGAGCGCTGCCACGTCGGCCAACCCGTTCCGCAGCCGCGCTTTGGCCGTCGCGCCGCGCTGCGCCAGTCGAACGACACCGTCCGGCAGCGCGCCCGCCATCCCGCCGACGAGCAGCACGGTCGCATCGACCCGACCGGCGGCCTGCCGAACGGTCGCCAGCGTTCGCGCCAGCAGATGCGCCGCCAGCGACCGAGCCGCCGGACCGGCGCCGAACGCCCGCTCCGAGCCGGGGTGCCGGGCAAACACAACGAGGGCGAGTCGGGAAGCAGACAAGAGAGCAGACTGTGAAGGAGACGCAGAACGGGACACAGGCGCAACGACAGCGCCGCAGCCAGCGGGTCCGTCGCCACCGAATCTGTCTACGTCTGAGCCAGCGGATCGGGTTTTATTCCCGCAGGCCAAGATAGCGAAGCGATGAACGAGGAGCGACGGAACGGCGATTTTAGATGGATGATGGCGGATTGATGAATCGAAAAGAAATGATGAGTGATGAATGCAGAATGATGAAACGG
>JBBSVG010000782.1:0-1606 GCA_038233775.1 Bacteroidota bacterium
AAGCGTCGCTGCACGACGGCGTCGTCGGCACACCGAACGCGACGGCGGTCGGGCTCAGCCCGAATCTCGGCGCACTGAACGGTTTTACCGATCCCGCCGCCGCCGGTGACGGCGAGCTGGAACTGGTCGCGCTCGCCAGCCCGGCGCTCTACGACGGCCGGTTCGGCAACAATGCGTGGTTGCAGGAGACGCCCGACCCGGTGACGAAGGTCGTCTGGGACAACGTCGCCGCGATCAGCAACGAGACGGCCAAGCAGTTCGGCATCCAGCCGTTCCGCCCCGATTACGCGGAGGACGACCCGACGTTCGAGCAGATCACGCTCTCGCTCGATGGCCGCTCGGTCACGCTGCCCGCCTTCATCCAGCCCGGCATGGCCGACGGCGTGGTGGCGGTTCAGTTGGGCTACGGTCGCCGTCGCGGCGGGACCGTGATGGGGTCGAAGAAAGATGGACCCGTCGGCCAGGATATTTACGCCTTGCTCGGCGTCGGTGACCGCACCGGTGGCTGGCGGACGGCGACGGTCGGCGCGGCGAAAGCGGCCGGCCGGATGGTCGTCGCCTCGACCCAAGGGCACCAGAGCGTCTCCAGCGAGCGCGGCATCGTCCGGGAAGCGTCGCTGGTCGAGTACGCCAAGACGCCCGGTTTCGCCAAAGAACCCGACGCTGAAGACCCGCCGCAGCGGTCGATCTTTACCGAGTTCGCCTACGCGGGCCATCATTGGGGGATGTCGATTGACACCTCGGTTTGCATCGGCTGCAATGCCTGCGTGACCGGGTGCCAGTCGGAAAACAACATCCCGGTCGTCGGCAAGCACGAGGTGCAGAACTCGCGCGAGATGCACTGGATTCGGATCGACCGGTACTACACCGCAGCGCCGTCGGCTGACAGCGGCTCGCCTTCGGAGATCGTCCGGCTCGACACGGCGCTGGAGAATCCGCAGGTGCTGTTCCAGCCGATGCTCTGCCAGCATTGCGACAACGCCCCGTGCGAGAACGTCTGCCCGGTCGCGGCGACGGTCCACTCGCCCGAGGGGTTGAACGAGATGGTGTACAACCGCTGCGTCGGGACTCGCTACTGCTCGAACAACTGCCCGTACAAGGTCCGCCGGTTCAACTTCCTCGACTGGCACACCGAGGAAGAGACGCCGTACGAGTTGGTGTACAACCCGGAAGTAACCGTGCGGATGCGCGGCGTGATGGAGAAGTGTACGTTCTGCGTGCAGCGGATTCAGAACGCCAAGTTCCAGGCGCGGAACGAAGGCCGCGAGAGGTTGGCCGACGGCGAGGTCGTCACGGCCTGCCAGCAAGCCTGCCCGACCGGCGCCATCGTCTTTGGTGACATGAACGATCCCAAGAGCCTCGTCCGTCGGTTGATGGACAACGAGCGCGGCTACCGGGTGCTCGACGAGCTGGCGATCCGGCCGTCGATCTCGTATCTGGCAAAAGTGCGGAACACGGCCGCTCAGGAGGGCCTCGCATGAGTGACGTCGCAGTCCACGAGCCGACCGTTCACGGCGGCCCCGAGCATGAAGGCGGCGCCTCGCAGGCGTGGGTGACCGGTCGCGACGGGCTCGAGCAGCAGCTCGGCCGCGCCCCGCTGACCGAT
>JBBSVG010000783.1:0-1603 GCA_038233775.1 Bacteroidota bacterium
GCCCGGAGCGGACGGCGTCGGGGGAACGTCGGGAAGGGGCGCGGGAATTGGTCATCAGGCGGTGGCGCTCGGGATCGACCCGGTCGCCACGTCGGGCACGTGAACCGGGAATGCGATCATGAATCGACGGGAATGGCTGACAAAAATGAGCGTCGGCGCGGTCGGCCTGACGCTCGGCGGCTCGGGGTGCGCCGGGTTGAACCAGATCTTGGCGCTGCGAAAAGTCCAGTTCAAGCTGATCGGCGTGCGGAACCTGATGCTCGGCGGGATCGACCTCAGCCGGGTTCGTTCGTTCTCGGACATCAACCCGCTGGCAGCGGCGCAACTGCTGCTCGCGTTCCGTCGCGGCGAAGTGCCGGCCCGGTTCAACCTCGACCTGGCGATGCGGAACCCGACCGAGAACCAGACGACGGCCAAGCTCCGCTCGTTCGACTGGGCCTTGAAGATCGACAACGTGGACACGATTCGCGGCGTCTCGAGCCAATCGATTGAGATTCCGCCGACGAACGAGCCGGTCACGTTCGGGCTGCCGGTCGAGATGAACCTGATGGAGTTCTTCAGCGGCGACTCGCTCGACCGGCTGGTCGATCTGGCGGCGGCCATCGGCGGCGTGCAGGGGTCGGCCGCACGGCTCTCGCTCTCGGTTCAGCCCGACATCCAGACGCCGCTCGGCGTGATCCGCTACCCGTCGCCGATCACCGTCGTTTCGCGAGATTGGGGCGAGTAGGCTACCAGAGCAGCCCGATGCAGGTTTGGTTCATTGAGGCAAGATAGCTCTCGCCGTAGGTGTGGATGGCGACGGTTGGGAGGCCGGTGAACAGTCGGCGATACGGCTCGTGCAACCCGCGCGCGTCGAGTTCGAGTCGGCGATAGACGCAGTCGAATAACAGCGCGCCGGCGAGCGGTCGGCCCAACCGGACCTCGGCCGTCTCGAGCGCGTGGCGGGTCTCGGCGACGAGATCGGTCGTCCGCAGCAGCGACAACGTCATCCCTTCGGCGACCGAGCAGCCGAACTCGAGTCCGCCGTCGGGCATGATCTGTTTGGGCGAGCGGACCCACGGCTCATCGCCGAGCATCAGGCCGAACGGGTTGCCCCTGTAAACGGAGAAGTTGAGCTGATCGACCCGCAGGCCGAGCAACCCGGCGTAGCGGTCGAGCACCGGCTGCCCGTCGAGTTCATAGACGATTCGTCGGGCCGCGTCGGCGCGGGTCACGACGACAGTCGGGCCAGCCGGCTCGACGCTGCACGTCTTCATCATCGTGACGGGCACCGCCAGTTCGAGCACGGCAAGCGCGGCGCCGAGCCCCGAAGCGCGACCGTCGTGGGCAACCTCGGTGGCCCGAAAACGCAGCTCATCACCGGCCGAGCCGCCGAGAAACACGAGCGCCGGGGCGACGGTTCCGAGCACGTGGTTGACATCCTCGGCGACATGGTGCAGCCCATCGACGAGGACCAAGCCGACGTGCCGGGTCGGGTCGAGCGACCGCAGATCGGTCCCAAGTTGGGCGGCCAACTCGTCGGCGGCGACGCGGATGCCGGTCGGCACATCGGCCGTCAGATCGGCCAGCGTCGCGACTGCCCGGCGGACGACGGCCGCGCCGA
>JBBSVG010000784.1:0-1580 GCA_038233775.1 Bacteroidota bacterium
CGCCCGGTTCGGGGCAGAGCACCCACGCCGCGTTCTGGAACAAGAGCGGATCGGCCGCACCGATCCCGCCGCGCTCGGCGCCCGCCATCGGGTGTCCGCCGACGAACCGCACGCCCAACTCGGCCGCCCGCCGGGCGATCACCGCTTTGGTCGAGCCGACATCCGTCACCCAAACGCCGTCGCCGACCATCGGCGCAAGGATTTCCAATAGCGCGAGATTGGCCCCAATCGGCGCGGCGAACACGACGCCGTCGGCCCCGGCGAGCGCGTCGGCCGGGGTGTCGTGGACCGCATCGACGGCGCCGCGAGCGACCGCCGCCGCCCGTGCATCAGCGTCGGGATCGAACCCGATCACCCGGCCCCCGGCGGCGCGGTGGGCCAGCGCGAGCGACCCGCCGATCAGCCCAAGCCCCAGCACAGCGACCGTCGGCGGTGTCATCGGGGCGGCGCGGGTTTCGACCTGCGGGCCTTCGCCGGCGCGGCGGTCGGCGTCTTGGCGCGGACCGAATCGGCCCGCTTGGCGAGAGTCGAATCGGCCACGTTCCCGGCGACCATTGGCTCGGCGGGCGCCAAGATCGGCGGCTGGACCGACCGCTGCCGACCCGCGTCTTCCTGCCGTGCGTCGGTTTGGATCGCGGCATCGTTCAGACTGCGGTCGGCCTCGGCGGCGGATGCCGGTGCGTCAGCCGAAGCCGCGTCTCGTCTCGCCGACCGGGCCTCACCCGACGGCGCCGCCACAGCCGGTGTTGGCGCTCGGGGCGCGTCTGCGACCGGCGAGGCGGCCGTTTCGTCGGCGGCCTTGTTGGCCTGGTTCGGTTCAAACTCGACGGCCTTGTTGGCCTCGGCATCGTTCGCCGACGAAGCGGCCGGTGCGGTCTGCTCCAGCCGGACCCGCATCGGCGACGCTTCATCCGGCTGCCGTTCGGCGTTCAACCCGACGAACATCAAATGCGCGGCGACGACGGCCACGAGCACCGTCGCCACGGCCACCAGCGACGAGAGCAGCGGCGAGCGCCCACCGACCCACCGGCCGAACGGCGCCCGGTCGCCACTCCGAGCCGACGAGCGATTTAGCCGTTTCCGCAGCCGCCGCTCCAGATCAGGCGGTGCGGCTACCGTTGGCAGCGCCCGCAGCGACCCGATCACCCGACGCTGCCCTTCGACCTCGTCCCGAACGGTCGGGTTGCTCGCCATCAGCCGCTCGAACGCCCGCCGCTCGGCTTCGGAGAGCGTTCCGTCCAGATAATCGGGTACGAGCGCCTCGACCGCCTCCGGCGAGAGGCCGTCGGCGCCGTCGAGGGCAGTCGCAGTCGGATCGTTCATCGGGTCGGCCCCTTCGTCTGTTCGTACATCCCTTTCAACAGCGTCTGCAACTGGCTCCGGCCGCGACTCAGCCGACTCTTGACCGTGCCGACCGAGATCTCGAGCACGGCGGCGATCTCGTCGTAGGCCATCTCCTGCACGTCTCGCAGGACGACGACCTCGCGGAACACCGGGTTCAACCGGTCGAGCGCCGCCTGAATCGAGCGGTCGTCGCTTGCCCCCTCGACGGCCGCATCCGGCGCCGGTGTCGTCTCGTC
>JBBSVG010000785.1:0-1573 GCA_038233775.1 Bacteroidota bacterium
ACGTCGAGCCGCCGATCGAGCGCCTGGCTAGTGCGCTCGGTGACATGGGTCTCCGCGAGGCAACCGTCGCGTTCGAGACGAACTACATCAGCACCGCCGATTGGGCCGCGACCTCGATTGCGTCGTGATCGACTCGCGCTCGCCGCTGGACGCGATGCGTCCGCTGCCCGCCGGTCGGGGCCGCGAACCGCTCGCTGGACTGCGCCGCGCCGGACTGGTCGCCCTCTCCCACGTCGGCTCGGCGACCGATGTGGCCCGGTTCGAGCGGACGATTCGCCGCCACACCGACGCGCCGATGGTGCTCACCCGGCACCGCCCGGTCGGCTTTCGCGCCGCCGACTGGTCGATTCAACCGCCGCTGGCGCTCTCCGGGAACCGCGTGCTGGCCTTCGCCGGGATCGTGAACCCGGCCGCGTTCGTCCGCTCGTTGGGCGAGTTGGGCGTCGAGGTGGACCGCACCCAAGCGTTCCGCGACCACCACCGTTACACACCGACCGATCTGGCCGAACTGGCCGAGACCGTTCACCGCCACGGGTTGAACGGCCTCGTCACGACGGAAAAAGACTTGATTCGGATCGTTACGGACCCGGCGCTGACCGCCGCCCTATCCGGCGTCCCGCTCGCCGCGCTCGCCATCGAGCTTGAGTTGCTCTCCGGCGACGATGTTCTGGATAATGCGCTGGACCGATTGCTGGGCTGAGTCAGGCGGTGCCGAACATTCGGTCACCGGCGTCGCCCAGACCGGGCAGAATGTACTTCCGCTCGTTGAGTTCGCGGTCGAGCGCGGCGGCGAAAATCAAGACGTCCGGGTGCTTCTCCAGCATCAGCTTGACGCCCTCGGGCACCGTCACCAGACAGGCGAAGTAGATCCGCTTGGCCCCGTGCGCTTTGAGGAAATCGACCGCCATCACGCCCGAACCGCCCGAAGCAAGCATCGGGTCGATCAGGATCACGACCGCATCGTCGAGACCCGACGGCAGATTCGAGTAATAATCTCGCGGCTCGTGCGTCTCGTGGTCGCGGTACAACCCGATGTGGCCGACCGACGCTTCCGGCAGATAATCGAGAAATCCATCGACCATCCCGAGCCCGGCACGTAGGATCGGGACGACGATCAGCCGGTCGGCCAGCCGGTAGCCGGTCGTCATCTCGAGCGGCGTCTCGACCTCGTAGGCTTCGAGCGGCAGTTCTTTGGTGACTTCGACGGCGAGGATCGTCGCGACCTCGTGCAGCGTCGGCCGGAACACCGCCGTCGGCGTGGCAACGTCGCGCAGGATGCTGAGGTCGCGCAGGATGAGCGGATGGTGCAGCAGCCGCAGGTTCGGGAACGGGTGAACCGGGGCGGCCGGGCGCACCGGGGCGCCGCGCTGGGTATCGGACAAGGCAGGATCTCCGGGCAGGGGAAGCGGCGGGACGGACGGCGAGCCCGCCAAGTTAGCCCGACGCCCGCTGCCAAGTCAAGCCGACTGATAAGTGGGAATCACCGCGCCGCTGCGGCGTTCCGGCCATCAATCCGCGATCAGCCATCTAAAATCGCCGTTCCATCGCTCCTCGCTCCTCGTTCATCGCTCTC
>JBBSVG010000786.1:0-1572 GCA_038233775.1 Bacteroidota bacterium
GCGGTGGCTCCGTTCATGGTTCGACAGGCTCACCACGAACGGAGAAATGCGGTCCTTCTGCACGCCGAGTTGATGCTATCGGACGAGCAGGACGCGGCCGGTATCGACGGCCGAGCCAGCGGTCAGGCGGACCAGATAGACGCCGCTCGGCAGGCCGGCCGCATCGAACGTCGCGCTGTACGATCCGGCGGGTTGGGTTTCATCGACCAACGTTCGGAGCTTTCGGCCGAGCGTGTCGAAGATCTCTAACCTGACGTAGCTGATAGCTGAGAGCTGATAGCCAATCGCTGTCGTCGGATTGAACGGGTTCGGCGCGGCGGGCAGGAGGCGGAAACCGGTCGGTGCGGCATCGGGGCGGACGGCGTCGAGCATCGGGAAGCGCGTCGGCGTGCTCTCGTTCCAACCGCGATCCAGCGTCGTGACGGCGTAGTGCCACGACGCGCCTGCGGGCCGACCGGTGTTGGCGACGAGCACGGTTCGGCGCGATGCGGCCGGGACGAGCGCGACGAAGTTGCCCATGTCGGCCACATCAACCGTCGATGACAGCGAGCGGTAAACGGCGTAGTAGCGGGCCGTGTCGCCGTCGGCAGCGGGCGCGGGCGGCGACCAGCGGAGCGTGTCCATGATCCCGAGCAGCCCGGCCGTCGCCGTCAGCCCGCTCGGCGGGTTCGGGGCGATGGCGTCCTTCCACGGCATCGTCGGGACGAACGCGGCGGTGCGATAGACGCCAGCTTTGAGCGTGTCGCGGATGCTTTTGGTGTTCGCCCTGAAGTCGCGGTACGGATAGAACAGGTTGCCGGAGAGGTTCAGGTCACGACCCGCGCGAATCTCGTTGGCGATCTCGCTCGCCGGCCAGTTCTTCCCGCCCGACGTCGAGCCGAGCTTGTAGGCGGCGTTGCCCATCAACATCTGTCGCCCGAACCGGTTGGCCGACCACCACGCGGCCAAAATCTCGTAGGGCGGCTCGCTGGCCTCGTGGGCGGGATAGGAACTGAGCGACCAGTAGTTCTGCGGCGCCAGATAATCGACCTTGCCCGCTTGGAGCCAGCCGCGCGAGTCGGCGTAGATGTCGAAATACGACTGCAATCCCTGGACGACGGTGCCGATGTTTTTCCAGATCCCGAACGGTCCGATCCCGAACTTGACCCACGGTTTCGCCGCCCGAATCGAGTCATAGACAGCGAACACGAGCTTGTTGACGTTCTGCCGACGCCAATCGGACAGCGTCAGCCCGGCGCCGTAGAGCTGGAACGTGGCCGCGTCGGGGAACGGGACGATGTTGCTGCTGGCGTCCCGAACGGCGTAGGGGTAGAAATAATCGTCGAAGTGAATCCCGTCCACATCGTAGCGCGTGACGATGTCCATCACGACCCGGTTGACGTAGTCGCGCACGGCTGGCTCGCCCGGATCGAGGTAATACTCGCTGCCGTAGGTCCGCACCCATTCGGGGTGCTGTCGGGCGACGTTGTTCGGCGCAAGCGTCGTGTTCAGCGTGTGATAGGTGATGCGGTACGGGTTGAGCCACGCGTGGAACTCGATCCCGCGCTTGTGGCACTCATCGACCATGAACAC
>JBBSVG010000787.1:0-1569 GCA_038233775.1 Bacteroidota bacterium
AATCGCCGTTTCATCGTTCATCGCTCCTCGTTCATCGCTCTCTTCAGCATCGCCCGTCATGTCCGACAACAAAACCGTCCGTGCCTCGCAGGTCGAGATGATCGAGTTGGTGCTGCCGAACCACACCAACCCGCTGGGGAATCTGCTCGGCGGCCAGCTGATGCACTGGATCGACATTGCCGCCGCGATCTCGGCCGCGCGCCACGCCAACCGGATCTGCGTCACGGCGTCGGTCGATAGCATGGCGTTCCACCACCCGATCCGTCAGGGCGAGGTCGTGCTGCTGCAAGCGAGCGTCAACCGCGTGTTTCGGACGAGTCTGGAGGTCGGCGTCAAGGTCCACAGCGAGAACCTGATTTCGGGCGAGCGGCACCACTCGAACACGGCGTATTTGACCTTCGTCGCTATCGACGGCTCGGGCCAGCCGGTGCCGGTGGGGCCGATTGAGCCGGAAACCGAGGCCGAACAGCGGCGCTACGGCGCGGCGACGATCCGGCGGGAGTTGCGGCTCGAGGCGCGTGGGCGGATCGACGCCGCCCGGCTGCCGTCGGCCCCGACCGTGTCGGCCTGAGCCGTGACCGCTCCGCGCCCGGTGCGCCGTCGCCTGCTCGGCCGATCCCTGCTCATCGGCCTGATCGTTTGGCCCGCGCTCGGCGCTCGGCTCGCGGCGGCCCGACCCGGATCGCTGCCGGACGCGCTGCCGTACACGTCGCGCCAAACGGTGGCTGGTCCGCTGCGACCGGTCGGGCTTGCGACTGGCGATCTGAACGGCGACGGCTACAGCGATCTGGTCGTCGCCGGCGCCGGTGGGAAGCGGCTCGGGCTGCTGCTCGGCGGGCCGCGTGGGTTCGGGCCGCTCCGAACGATGACGCTGCCTGCCGAGCCGATCACCCTCGGTGCGGCCGATCTCAACCGCGACGGGTTGGCCGATGTCGTCGTGTTGAGTCGCACGGCTGGGCGGATCTACATCTTTGCCGGTAGCCGAACGGGCGGGCTGTCAACCAAACCGACCGTGCTGGCGACCGATCTCTACCCCGAACATCTCGCCTTAGCCGATGTAACTGGCGACGGTGTGCTCGATCTGGTCGTGACGAGCACGATCACGCCCGGCGTCTCGGTCTGGAGCGGTCGCGGCGACGGGACGTTCCCGACCACGCCCGCCGTTTGGCTGCCGAACACGTCGTACGGCGAGATCGCAGCGGCCGATCTGGACGGCGACGGGGCCAGCGATCTGGCGCTCGACAGTTGGACGACCGGTGAAGTCCACACCTCCAGCCTGCTGACCCCGGACAGCCCGGCCGTTCGGCTCCGCGTCGGGCGCGGGCTGACGAGCCTAATCCTTGCCGACCTGAACGGCGACGGGGCGGCCGATCTCGTCACCACCTCGGCCGACGGCGGCACGGTCACGTTCACGCTTAGCCTCGGGCTTGCGACCCGCTCGGCGCCGACAGTCGTGCGCGGCGGCAAGCCCGGCGCGCTCGTCGCGACTGGACCCGGCAGCATCGTCGTCGCCGACGGACTCACCAATTCCCGCGTCATCAAGTTCGATAAGGACGGCAAGTTCCTCAC
>JBBSVG010000788.1:0-1565 GCA_038233775.1 Bacteroidota bacterium
AACTTGCCTGTACCCGACCGCCGCTTTCAAAATCGACTCGTCCCATAAGAACAGATCAGGGACACCACCCGAAACACTCGTCACGTCTTTTACTTGCCCACTGCCTTTTTTGTAAAGCAGAAGCTTGCCTGTACCGTCCGTGAAAAGCGCATACGCACCGCTCGGAGAGATGCTTGCTTCATCAACGCGTGAGATTTTCTTGGAGCCGTCATACAAATATGTGTAATGCAGAATCGATTCAAAACCCGACTCAGATGGGACAGCTTCCGGAACAATTCGCAAGTGTCTCTTTGGATCGTTCAAAACGAGGCACAAAATGCCTGAGAGAAGCGCACCTGCGACGAAAACGGCCATCCAGATGCGCTTGGTCATCATATCACAAGATCACTCCCAGCGGCGCCAGTCGGATTCGTAGTAGCGGACGAGCGCTTGGTTGTCGAGCCGGTTGACTTCGACCGGGACGGGGCCGAGATCGGCCGAGAGCGCGAACAGGCCGGGCAGGGCGGCGTCGTTGAGGAAGCGGCGCGGCACGTCGGGCCGAAGGTGCGTCGGCGGCGCGAACGGTTGGGTGCGGGCGAGCGAGAACCCCCAGACGCCGAACGACGGGACCGCCGTGCCGTAGGGCTGGACGCTGAATCCGGCCGCTTCGAGCGTCCGCACGATGCACCAAAACGAGGCGCGGGCGAACAGCGGCGAGGTCGATTGGACCGCAACCGTCGCGCCGGGCGCCAGTCGGGCGCGGAGCAGCCGGTAGAACCGGGTCGTGTAGAGCTTGCCGACGGCGAACCCGTGCGGGTCGGGGAAATCGACGATGGCGACATCGAACCGGTCGGTGTGCGCCTGCAACCAGACCATCGCGTCCTGATTGACGACGTGGACGCGGCGATCTGAGAACGCGCCGCCGTTGAGCGTCGCCAGCGGACCGAACGCGGCCGAGAGGCCGGTCATGGCCGGATCGAGATCGACGAGCGTGACCGATTGGACGGTCGGGTATTTCAGGATCTCGCGCAGCGCCAGCCCATCGCCGCCGCCGAGCACGAGCACGCGCCGGGCAGCGGGCGTCGCGGCCAGCGCCGGGTGAACGAGCGCTTCATGATATCGGTACTCGTCGGCTGAGGCGAACTGCAAATGGCCGTTGAGGAACAGTTGAAACCCGGCCCGGCCGCGAGTGACGACGATCCGCTGATACGGCGTCGTCCGGGCGTACACGACCTCGTCGGCGTACACGTCGTCCTCCATCCACGTCGTCAGCCGGTCAGCTTGCCAGAGGCCGACGGCGAGCAGGGCGATGACGAATCCGGCGCGGAGCCGCAGGCCGGTGACAGAACCGGGGATCAGCCCGCGCAGCCCGACCGTCGCCCAGAGCCCGACGGCCGCGTTCAGCAGCCCCATCGCCAGCGAGGTGCGGACCAGTCCGGCCTTCGGGACGAGCACCAGCGGAAACAGCAGCGAGGCGACCAGCGCGCCGATGTAATCGAACGTCAGCACGCGGGCGACGATTTCCTTGAACGCGAGCTGCCCTTCCATCAGCCGCATCAGCAGCGGGATCTCCAGCCCAACCAGAA
>JBBSVG010000789.1:0-1561 GCA_038233775.1 Bacteroidota bacterium
GGTCATCGAGCGTCCATGTACACATCGGCGCCAGCGGGCCAAGTCGGACCGGGGATGCGCGTCGGGCTGCCGCCCTGAATGGGCAACCAATGATACGAGAACTGCCAGAGGTTGTAATCCGTCTCGGTCGGCGTCTCGTTGCGACTCAACAGCACCGCTTGCTCGGCGGCAAAGAGCTTGACCGGCACCAGATCGGTCTCCGGCAACAGCACCTTCTCCTCGCCGGAAGATAGAACCCGACGCACGATGGCCCCGCGACCATCAGCCTGCCAGCGTTTGAGGATGGCAAACGTGCCGTCGGTTGAGATCGGACCGATCTGGTCGCGCGTGCTCGGAATCAGGTCCGTGAACTGACCAGACGCTATATCCAACCGCTGTAGCCGCCCGACCGAATAAGGGTGGGATGCAGTTTGAAAGGTATCTGTTCGCGAAATGAAAAGCTCACTTGCTCCCTGCCATCCGACGATATCTCCTCTACCGAGTCTCAACCCGGAGTCCTCCGTGGTTTGCGCTCTGGTTCGCTGGCTCAAATCGGCAACGAAGATCTCAGCAGGGGTTACATTAGATATAAATGTAGACAAAAAAATGTAAGAGATAAACAGACCATCCAATGACTGAAAGGCACGACCACTCACATTACCAAGCACGGGAGAGACAGCAATCGCGTTCTTACCGCTCTCGTCCATAACAAGCAGCCGCGATTGATCTGGCCCTTGGCTCATATCAATCAGCAATTGACGACCGTCGGGATTCCACGTAACACCATAAACGACAAATATCCCACTCTCACGAACCGTTAACTCTGAATCACCGGGTGTGACCAGATCAGGCGCTTCACCGAAATGAACGCGGGTCTTACCCGAGCCGTCCAAGTTCTGTATGTAAATCTCCTGCTGACCGAGTTCACCGAATCCGTTCAGGACGTAGGCAACCTTTCCGCTCGTATCAACAGGCGGAGGTGTCGGAGGTGTGACGACTTCATCGCTGTTGCAGCCGATTAGGGAACCACCAGCAAGGAGCAGCAGAGAAATCAGCAGTCGGTAAATCATGGTCAGATGAATTGGGTGGAAGGATGGAACCCAACCCGTGGCGATGGGTCGGTGCTGCAAGATAATCAGCTTGCGTTTCGCCTGCAACGTCAAAAGATTAGCCGAAGGCCGCCGTTGAAGACGCGGCCGTCGAGCGGGGCGTACACGGGCAGGAGCTTGACCGGACCGACGCGGGGATCGCCGCCGATGACCGGCGCATCGCGGGTCTGACGGGCGTCGAAGATGTCCTCGACGTTGACGAACAGATGCACGAGGCCAATCGCTTGCTCGATCAGCGCATCGGCTCGGGCGTAAGCCGGGGCGCGGGTGCGCCGTGGATCGCCGACCAACCGCTGTGAGCCGGAGAGGAACAGTTCGCCGCCGACCCGAAAGCCGGCCGTTTCGGCCTCCCAAACGGCCGCAAGGTTGAGCGTGTGCCTCGGGTTGAGCGCGACCTCGGCCGTCGTGCCACGGTCGGTCAGATCGCTGTAGACGTAGGTGTAGCCGAGGGCGATCTCGAGTTCGTCGAGCAC
>JBBSVG010000790.1:0-1554 GCA_038233775.1 Bacteroidota bacterium
CCGAGGTTCAGGTGGCCGACGCGGACCGAATCGAGCGCGGCGAGCGGACCGTGCCACCCGGCGGCCGAGACGGCAGGCGCCGGAAACGGGATCAGGGCACCGACCGGCGCGGCGGAATCGGTCGCCGGGGCGTCGAGTTGATCGGCATAGCCGCCGAGCGCGACCGGTCCGCTGCGCCGCAGGCTGTAACCGAACAGGTCGTCGTCCTCGGGATACTGGGCGCTCGGCGTGGTGAAGGCGAGATCGAACCCGACCGCCGCCGCCCCGGCCGCGTGCAGCGCTTCGACGGCAAGGGCGTCGTAGTTCCGCCGCAGCGGCCAGCCGCCGAGCGCGTCGAGATCGTCGGTCGTTAACCGCACGATGACGAGCCCGCTCGGGGCGCGGGGCAACCCGGCGATTCGGTAGGCCGTCGGCACCCAGCCGTCGTCGCACGAACGGAGCACTGGGGCGACGAGGACGGCGAGGGCCACCGGCAACACCCGGCGCAGGCGACGAAGCGGGGCGGGCGGGCGCATGGCGAGCGGATCGGGCGGCGGGGACAAAACGACGGCGGGGCGACCGGTTGGTCTCCCCGCTCGCTTCAAGAGGCGTTCCGACAGGCGCCGCCGCATCGTCGGTCTCCGAACAGCCGGAGGGTCAATGGCCGGGTTTGGCGGCTTCTTGGATCTTCTCGCCGGCTTTCTCGAGCGCCGAACCGGTCGCCTTTGCTGCGGATCGGGCCGCGTCGCCGATCTTTTCGCCCGCCTCGTTGACGTTCGCCCGAAGCGAGTCGCCAGCGCGGTCCATCTGATAGCCGGTCCGGTCGCCAAAGGTGCGGAAGCGGCCAGCGAGATCGTTGTAATCGCGACGGATGGCGGCACGCTCGCGGACCGTCGCGTGGTCGGCCCGGTCGGCCAGCCGGTTGGCGTCGGCCTTGAACTCGGCGGCCTGCTGCCGGGCGTTCGCGTCGGCGTTGTCGTAGGCAGCCGGAACGTCGTTGTTGGCAAAGCTGTCGGCGTCGTTGGAGAGTTGACGGGCGTTCGTCTTGAACGCGGCCCAGCTCTCGTCCGTCTCGTTGTTCACATTCTGACGGAAGTAGTCGAAATCGCGGTCCAACCGGTCGTAGCCGTCCCAACTGACCCGTTCGGTCGTGGTGGTGACAGTCTGATCGGTCGGCGTGGTGGTGGTGGTCGTCGTGGTCTGCTCGCGGCGGGTGCAGCCGGCGAGCGTCAGGCCGACAAGCCCGACCCATACGAGCGTGGTGCGAAGTGTGGACATGGTCTTTCCCCCGTTATGGTTTGCACGAACGGCAACAAAACAGCCCCGATGAGACGGCCCGTTCCCGGCGACGCGGCTCAACCAGCGTCGGACCAGACGATTCGACCGGCGGTGGCGTCCGTCAGCAAGTCGCGGAAACCAGCGACGAGGCTCGGCCGGACGAGCGCCGTCATCTCGACAAACGCGCCGTAGTCCGTGCTGCCGGGTCGAGCGCCGACAACGGATAGCGCGTGCATAACGGCCGACGTGTCGTCGTAGCTGAACCGAATCGCGACCGGTTCGAGCCTCACGATTTCG
>JBBSVG010000791.1:0-1553 GCA_038233775.1 Bacteroidota bacterium
ATAGCCGCGCAGCAGCACTTCTTCGGCCAGCGCCGCTGCCGCGAAGATCACCAGATCGAGCGCCAGCGGACCGAGCGCCGACCCAAACGGCTGCGCTTCCGTCAGCAGCAGCCAGCCCTCGACGCGCTCAACGGCGACGATTCCGCCGATCATCGCGGCCGAGACGAGCAATCCGACACCGAACTCTTTGGCCGCTGCCCGGTGCCAGCCCAATCCGAGCGTCGCCATCGGCCGACCGTCGAGCAGCACGACGGCAACGAGCGAGACGACGAGCACCGGAATCAACTCGACGAACGAGCCGGTCAGACTGACGCCGCGCAGATCGGCGCCGAGTTGTTTGGCGAGGAACCCCGTTCCGCCCAGCGCCGTCGCCGTCGCGACCAACCAGAGCACAAGCCGCCAGCCCCAGCGCAACCGGCCGGTCGTCGGGTCGAGCAGCAACCGGCTGATCGTGGCGTTCATGGGCAGCTTCGGCAAAAGTCAGGCGGCGGGATCGGGTCGGCGAGCGGCATTGACGAGGGCGGCGACGGCGTGTGTCAAGGCTCGAAGCGTATCGGCGTCGGTCATGCTGCCGTCGGGCGACCGCATCCGCCGGGAGAGGATTACGCTGAGCGAGGCGCCGGGGACGATCTCGGCCGACATCATCGTCAGCGTCCGCACGAGCGAGCGGTGGGCCTCGATGCCGCCGGTCGGAGTCGGCGAGGCGCTCATCGGGGCAACCGGCTTGCCGACGAACTCGCCCGACGAGACGAGCCAGTCAAGCCCATTCTTCAGCGAGCCCGGCATCCCGGCGGCGTATTCTGGGGTGATGATGAGCACCGCATCGGCCCGTTGCACCCGGTCGCGCAGCTCGACCACCGTCGTCGGCGGATCGTCGTCGAGGTCCGGCGAGAAGTGCGGCAACCCGGCCAGCCCGTCGTACATCTCCAGCGTCGCGTCATCGGGCAGGACCGACCCGGCGGCCCGGAGCAGCGCCGTGTTGATCGACGCCGCCCGCAGGCTGCCGGAGATGCCGAGCAGGTGAATCATCAGCCGAGTTGGTCGCGGAGGTAGGGGAGGAGTTGATCGGCGGCGATCCGAATCTGCGCCATCGTGTCGCGCTCGCGAACCGTCACCGTGCCGTCCTCGGCCGTCTGCCCGTCAACTGTGGTGCAGAACGGCGTCCCTTGCTCGTCCTGACGGCGGTAGCGGCGACCGACCGCGCCAGCCTCGTCGTAGAAGACGCGGAAGTGTTTCCGCAGATCGGCCTCGATTCGGTGCGCCGTCTCGGGCATCCCGTCCTTCTTGACCAGCGGGAAGATGCCAAGCTTGACCGGCGCGAGGGACGGTTTGAAGCGGAGCACAACCCGCGTCTCGCCCTTCTCGTCGATCTCCTCGTCGTAGGCGTCGCACAGCACGGCCAGCACGTTCCGGTCGCACCCGGCGCTCGTCTCGACGACGAACGGGATGTACTTCTCCTGCGTCTCGGCGTCGAAATACTGCATGTTCTTGCCGGAGAACTGCTGGTGCTGCCGCAGATCGAAGTCGGTCCGCGAGTGGATGCCCTCGATCTC
>JBBSVG010000792.1:0-1553 GCA_038233775.1 Bacteroidota bacterium
CACCTGTCGTTCTTCATCGGGCTGGCGCTGTTTGTCGGTTGGGCGAGCCTGAGCGGGTCGTGGCGGCGGGTCTGGGCCGCGCAGCCCCGCCCGTTGCTCGCGGCGTATGGTGCGTACCTGCTCGTCGTCTTCGTCTCGGGGCTGGCGAGCGACGTGCCGGGCGAGGTGATGCATGTCCTTTTCCAGAAACGGCTGCCGATCACGTTTGTACTCATCGCCTTCGCTGCGCTCCGACCGAACCGGCGACAGCTTGCGCTCTGGCTCGGCACCTGGCTCGGCGCCCTGACCGCGACGGCGCTCGTCGCCCTCGTCCGCCACGGGTTCTACCTGTCGCAGTTGCTGACCAACGACGCCAATCTGGGCGAGAAAGTCCGGCTCTCGATCATCAGCACCGCCTTGACCGGGGCCGAGGTGCTGGCCTTCGGTGCCGTCGTGATCGTCGCCCGGCTGGCGGGACCGATGCGCGACCGGATCGGGCGCTGGGAACGGCCGGTTCTGTCGTTTGCGCTGGCCGTCCTGCTCGGCGCGCTGAGCCTGTCCTTCACCCGCAGCGCGTGGATCGCGATTACGGTCGCGATAGCCGGGATTCTGCTGCTCAACCGCCGCTGGTGGACGCTGATCGGGCTGCCGGCCTACTGGCTCGCGCTCGTGTACCTGCTCGCGCCGCTCCGATTCCCGACCGGCAACGCGGCGGCGACGACCGAATCGAGCACGAACTGGCGGCTTGAGATGTGGCAGGTCGCGGCGCAAGTATACCGCGACCACCCGATTCTGGGCGTCGGCGACCGCGACATGCACCCGGTCTTTCACCATTACCGACCCGCATCGGGCTGGTACGAAGCCTACGGGCTGGCCGGCCATTTCCACTCGACGTGGTTCCACACGGCCGCGTCGCTCGGGACGGTCGGGCTGATCGCGATTCTGGCGCTGTTCGCCGTCTGGTTGGTCGCGCTTTGGCGCTCGTGGCGAACGGCGCCGCCGGGGATCGAAGCCGACCTCGCGCTCGGGGCGCTGGCGGCGTTCGTCGCCCTACAGATCTTCGGGCTGTGGGAGGCGAACTTCGGCGATATGGAGGTCATTATCGTCGTGCTGGCCCTCAGCGGCCTCGCGCTCGGTCGCCCGACATCGGAGCGCGCCGACCCGTGACCGCCGCCGAGATTCAGGCCCGACTCGACACCCGCGTGCTCGGCAGGACGATCCACGCCTACGCCGCGCTCGGTTCGACCAACGATACGGCCGCACGACTGGCCGATAGCGGCGCGCCCGAAGGCACCCTCGTCACGACCGAGTCGCAGACCCGTGGACGCGGCCGACTGGGCCGAACGTGGAGCGCGCCGCCGGGGTCGAACCTGACCGTCTCGCTGATTCTCCGCCCGCCGATGCTCGCCGACGACCTCGGGCTGCTGCCGCCGCTGGTCGCGCTCGGGCTGATTCGCGGGCTCGAACGATTCGCGCCAGAACTCGTCGGCCGGCTGCAAGTCAAGTGGCCGAACGATGTGCTGACCGTCGGTCCGGCGACCGGCGAACCGGGGCGCAAGCTCGCCGGCGTGCTG
>JBBSVG010000793.1:0-1547 GCA_038233775.1 Bacteroidota bacterium
CAACGGGCTGTTCCGGCCGAACTACATCTCCGACCTGTCGAGCCAACTCTCGAAGCAGAGCACGCCGTGGTTCTGGATTGATCTCTCGCTCTCCCGCGCCGTGGCGCTCGGCGCGACGAAGCTGAAGCTGACGCTCGAAGTGACCAACCTGTTCAACAACCAGAACTCCGCCATCATCAACACCGTAACCGGCCACGCCTACGAGCCCGGTGACGACGTGCTTGCCAGCACGCCCGACCCGAAATACTATTCGTTCGGCGCCGCCTCGACGCCGTTGACCGATCCGTCGCGCTACCTCGAAGGTCGGCACGTCATGCTGGGGGTGTCCTATGGTCTGTAAGCGCCTCCTCCAAACGGCCGCCGTCGCGGCGCTGCTCGGCGGCGGGTCCGTCACCGCGAGCGCCCAGCTCTTGCCAGAACTCGGCGGCCAGCGGGCCGGGATCTCGTCGCTGCAATTCCTGAAGCTCGGGCCGAATCCCCGCGCCGCCGCGCTCGGCGAGTCGTTCGTCGCGCTGGTCGATGACGCCTCGTCGCTCTACTGGAACCCGGCCGGGGCGACGCAGTTCAGCGGCAACGAGGTGATGCTCTCGCACATGGCCTACGTCGCCGATATCCGGCACGAGTTCGCCGCCGGCGTCTATCACCTCTCGCCGAGCATGGCCGTCGGCCTGAGCCTGACGGCGCTGACGACCGACCGGATAGCGGTCACGACCGAGTTCGAGCAGGACGGCACCGGCCGGACGTTTGGCTTCGGTGATATCGCTGTCGGGCTGACGTTTTCGCAGCGGATGACCGACCAGTTCTCCTACGGCGTGACGGTTCGCTATGCCGAGGAACAAGCCGCCGAGTTGAAGCAGCGGGCCGGACTGGTCGATCTCGGGATTGCCTACAAAACCGGCTGGCGCGGCAGCCGCTTCGCTGTCGCCATCACCAACTTCGGCGGGCAGATCAACCCGACCGGCAACGTCACCCGGCAGAGCCAGACGGGTCCAGTCGAAGTGACCGGCTTTCAGGACTTCCAGGCGCCGACGCTGTTCCGCATCGGCTTCGCGCTCGACGCCTGGCAGCGGGCCGAGCAGCGGCTGACCGTCACGACCCAGCTCAACCACCCGAACGACAACGCCGAGAATCTGGCTTTCGGCGCCGAGTACAACTGGAACAACATCCTCGCGCTGCGGACCGGCTACCGGCTCAACGTCGATGAAGTCGATGCCCCATCGGTCGGTGTCGGACTGAACCTGCCGACGGTTGGTCGTCTATCCGTCGGCGCCGATTACGCGCTGACGCACCTCGACCGGCTGGGGACGATCCACCAGTTGGGCGTTCGCCTCCGTTTCTGACCTCTGCTCATCTGCCTCTCGCACCCTGTTCATGCGCTTCTTCTCTGCCTGTTCCGCGCTCACGCTCCTCTGTCTCGGCCTCACGGCGGCCGGGTGCGTGGACAAGAACAATCCGGTCGGCCCGATTCCCCCGCAGGCCCCCGATCCCGACGTGTTCTACCAGCCGCTCGCCAGTTGGACCGGCGGCGGGACGTTCGGTTCGCTCAA
>JBBSVG010000794.1:0-1546 GCA_038233775.1 Bacteroidota bacterium
CGATCTTGCCGCCGCCGACCGTTCGGGCGATGATGCTCCCGGCGCCGCTCTCGACCCGCAACTCGCCGGTGACTCGGTCGAGCGTCACGCTGCCCAGATCGCTCTCGATGACCATCGGACCGTTCACATCCCTGACCTGCACGTTCCCGGCCCCGCTTTCGAGATGAACCTCGCCGGTGACGGTTCTCAGGTCAATGCTCCCCGCCTGTAGATCCACGTGGACCTTGCCGGTCAGGTCGGTGATCTTCACCGGTCCGGCCTGGTTCGACAGCTCAATAGAGGTTCGGCGCGGCACCCAGAGTTGGTACTCGATCTGGCCTCGATGGTTGTCGCCGAGCTTCCACCAGGTGCCCTTGCGGGTCCGCCCCTCGATGGCTGCTTCTTTCTCGGAGACATGAACGGTCAGGCTGAGCCGGGAGCGCAGTCCGTCGGCCGCATCGCTCGACGGGGCCGTGACGAGCAGCCGCCCAACCGTGCCATCGACGCCGACGATCCGCAGCGAGCCAGCGTCGATGTCGAGTGAAACTTGGCCGCCCGGCGCGACCGCGAGCGGCTCGTCGTACAGCACCGTGCTCGCCTCGGCTGCGTGGTCGCCGCCCGGCCTCGGTGCCGTCGGCGCCTTCGGGGCAACCGGGACCTCGGCTGCCTTTGGATGCTCCGGCATCGTGGGTGCTTCCGGGGCTTCCGGGGCTTCCGGCGCCTCAGGGACTTCCGGTGCCTCGGGCGCTTCGGGTACTTCCGGCGCTTCGAGCACATCTGGCGGAACGGGCGGCACCGGAGGCACAGCCAGTTCTGATGTGTCGTATCGAGCGTCGTGCGACGCGTTGGCGGCGAACGAGGCGATGGCGAGGCCAATCAGGAGCACACCGCCAGCCAGAAAGGGTTTCTTCATCTTGGTCATCGTCCGGTATCAGTCCGGCGGCCCGATGCTGACGGCCGCGCTGATTGGGTGGGACGATTCTGGGTCGGGCAAAGTTGCACGAGTTGCCGATCCGACTCTGGCTGGAAACACGACATCTGCCCCGATTTTTGCGGCAGGCTGAATGAACTGGCTGGGCGGCGGGTTAAGTTTGCGACCTGTACGTCCGCCGCTGTGCGGTTTTGGTTCCGTCCGCTTCCGACCTGTCTCCGACCCATGTCCGCCGATTCCATCGATCTCAGCTCGCTCTCCGGGGCCAACCGGGCCTACCTGGAGGAGTTGAGCGAGCTGTATGAGCAGAACCCCGACGCTGTGTCCGCCCCGTGGGCCGCGTTCTTCCGCGATCTGACCAACGGTGTCGCCGCTGCGCCCGCCGTGCGGTCCGTTCCCAGATCGACCGCCGGGCCGTCGGCGCCGGTGACGGTCGATCCCGTCGGCGCCGACCGGCAGGCGGCTGTCGACCGACTCGTCTTGGCCTATCGCCACAACGGCCATCTGGCCGCGACGCTCGATCCGCTTGGGTTGAAGCCGCCCGACCGGTCGGCGCTGCAACTCGACCGCTTCGGCCTCGGCGACGCCGATCTCGACCGGACGTTCACCACCGACAGCCGCACCGGCGTCGAGCGC
>JBBSVG010000795.1:0-1546 GCA_038233775.1 Bacteroidota bacterium
CCGAAGCGGCCGGTGATGTATCCCTCGGTCTGCTCGCGCTCGGGTCGGGTGAAAATCCGCGAGGTCGGGCCGTATTCAATCAGTTCGCCGGCGAGGAAGAACGCTGTAAAATCGCTCGCACGCGACGCTTGCTGCATGTTGTGCGTGACGATGACGATGGTGTAGCGCGCCTTCAACTCGTCGAGCAGTTCCTCGATCTTGCCGGTCGAGATCGGGTCGAGCGCGCTGGCTGGCTCGTCCATCAGGATCACTTCAGGTTCAACGGCAAGGGTGCGGGCGATGCAGAGTCGTTGTTGCTGTCCACCGGAAAGCGCCGCGCCGGGCTTCGAGAGCTGATCCTTGACCTCATCCCACAGCGCCGCTTGGCGGAGCGAGCGTTCGACGACCTCGCTTAGCAGCGTCTTGTTCCGCTCGCCGTTGAGCCGCAGCCCGGCGGCGACGTTGTCGAAGATGCTCATCGTCGGGAACGGGTTCGCCTTCTGGAATACCATCCCGACGCGGCGCCGGAGCAGGACCGGATCGACCGCCGGACCGTAGATTTCCTCGCCATCGAGCAGGACTTGCCCTTCGATCCGAGCCTTCGGCGTCAGCTCGTGCATCCGGTTCAGGCAGCGGAGAAACGTGCTCTTGCCACAACCGGATGGACCGATGAACGCCGTGACCGTCCGCGCGGAGATCTGGATCGAGATGCCTTTCAGCGCCTGAAACGCGCCGAAGTACGCTTTCAGGTCGCGCACGTCGAGCCGGATGGTCGGCGATTCGTCGAGATCGTCGGCCAGATCAGGCGTCGGGACGGTGGGAGCGATCATCAGGGAAATCGGTCAGATACGGGAGCGGCCGAGAAAGCGGACGGCCAGATTCAGGGCGAAGATCAGTCCGATGAGCACCAGCGCCCCGGCCCACGCTTGGCCGATCAGCTCGTCGAACGGTTGCTGCGCGTATTCGTAGATCTGCACCGGCAGCGACGCGATGGGCTGCAATAAACCCGTCTGCCAGTAGCGGTTGCCGAGCGCGGTGAACAACAGCGGCGCCGTTTCCCCGGCGATCCGGGCGATGGCGAGCATGACGCCCGTGATGATGCCGGGCCGGGCCGTCGCCAGCACGACCCGCAGCACGACTTTCCACGACGGGACGCCGAGCGCGAGCGCCGCTTCCCGCAGCGAACTGGGGACCAAGCGGACGATTTCTTCGGTCGTTCGGGTCACAATCGGGATCATAATCAGCCCGAGCGCGAGTCCGCCAGCCAGCGCGGAGTAGCCTTTCATCGGCGCGACGATGAGCGTGTAAACGAACACGCCGACGACGATGGACGGGACGCCGTTGAGCACGTCGGCGGTGAAGCGGATCGCGCTGCCAAGCGGCCCGTCGCCGGCTTCGGATAGGTACAGGCCGGATAGAATCCCGACCGGCAGACCGAACAGGCAGGCCAGTCCGATCAACGTCACCGTCCCGAGAATCGCGTTGCCCATCCCGCCCGACTCGCCGACCGGCGCCGGGAGCGCCGTCAGAAACGTCCAATTGATCGACGTGGCGCCCTGATAGACCA
>JBBSVG010000796.1:0-1534 GCA_038233775.1 Bacteroidota bacterium
CTCGGCGGTGCTGAAACCCGTCGTCGAGCACGATCACTCGGGCGCCGAGGTCCGTCAGCGCGCGGGCGCCGCGCACCCGGTCGGCGTCGCTCAGGACCAACGCACCGGGCGCGAGTTGGGCGATCAGCGTCGGTTCGTCGCCGCCGTGGGCCGCGTCCGAGAGCAGCCCGTGGCCCTCGCTGACGAGCGTCGGTTCGTCCGTCACGCGACCGTAACCGCGACTCAGCACGCCGACCGCGAGCCCGCGCCGCTGCAACCGGCGGGTGAGTTCGACGACGAGCGGCGTCTTGCCGGTCCCGCCAACGGTCAGGTTGCCGACCGAGACGACCGGCACCGACGCCCGCTGCACGTCGAGCCAGCCGTGATCATAGCCGATGTTTCGCAGCGACATGGCGCCGCCGTAGAGCGCGCCGAGCGGCGCCAGCGGCGAGATCATCGGTCCGACAGCGCCGCGAGTTCGTCGGACAGATCGGCGACGAACCGGTCGAAGTCATCGTGCGAGAGACCGTTCGGGACCGGAATCGGGTCGGAGTATGCCACCTGAACCCGGCTGAACGGGGCCGGAACGGCAAATCGGTCCCACGAGCCCAACCGCCGGGCGCGGTCGTAGTGGACGCCCATCAGCACCAGCGGTCGGCCGGTCCGGGCGGCAACGAGAGCGGCGCCGCGCTTCATGGTGCAAGCGGGGCCGCGCGGTCCGTCTGGCGTAACGAGCAACGTTTTGCCGGTCGAGACGAGCGCCGTCGCCCGGTGCAGCGCCTCGCGCCCGCCGTCGGACGACGAGCCGCGCACGACCGTGTAGCCCCAACTGTCGAGCGCCGCCGTCAGGATCTGTCCGTCTCGCGACGGCGAAACCAGCGCGACGGATCGGGTCCGCCGGTGCAGCCACCACGGCGCGAGCATCAGCCCGTGCCAGAACGCGACGACGCACGGCTGATTCGGCGGGTTTGTCACCTCGAACCGGAGCGTGCGGCACAGCGCCGACACCAGCGGCGGCGCCAACATCGGCCCGAGCCGTTGCAGGGCGGTCGCCATCAGCTGGGTAGGAACTCAGCGACGGTGCGGGCGACGCGGCGGGCGGCGCCGGGCGTGCCGAGCTGGTCGCGGACGGTTCGCAGGTCGGTCCGCATCTGCCGGGCGGCGTCGGGATCGGTGAGCAGGCGGCCAGCCTCGTCGGCCAACCGCTCGGCTGTGACCTCGGTTTGCAGCAGTTCCGGGACGACGCGGCGCCCGGCGACGATGTTCGGCAGTCCGATGTGCGCGATCTTGACCAACCGTTTGCCGATGGCGAACGTCGCGGGCGAGGTTTTGTAAACAATCACCATCGGCGTCCCCATCAGCGCCGTCTCGAGCGTCGCGGTTCCGCTGGCGACGAGGGCGACCTCGGCGTGCTCGACCAAGCGGGGCGCGGACCCGGCGATGCGGACAACCGGCGCGGGCGTGGCGGCGAGCAGTCGGTCGTACAGCGCTGGGTCCGCGCCCGGTGCTTCGGCCAGCGCAAGCCCGACGCCGTTCCGCTCCGACAGAATCTTCC
>JBBSVG010000797.1:0-1533 GCA_038233775.1 Bacteroidota bacterium
ACAGAACTCGCCAACCTGAGCCAGAACGGGCGTCGGCGTTTCCGAGAGCTGAGTCATCGCGACCCTCACGAGGCTTTGATTGTCTTGAAAGCGGATCAGCCCATCAGACGCAGCAACATCTTAGCCGTAGACTACCAGCCACCGCCGCCGACGCTTTTTTCTGTCACCCTGAGCGCAGTGAAGGGCCTGACCTCAGATCCTTCGCTCCGCTCAGGATGACAAGATGTGCGGCAGGCCAGCCCAACCGCTGATCTCCGTTGCCGTTTTCTTGCCTTTAGCTGACGGCTGATAGCTGACAGCCAATCGCTTCCTCGCCGTAAGCTGATCGCCAAAAAAATGACCGACCAAACGCTGTCGCTCCGCACGCCCGCCGCCAAACTGATCGGCACGCTCACGCTGCCCGACGCCGAGGCGCCCGCGCCGGCCGTGCTCTGGCTACCGGACGGGACGCACGAGCGCGACGGCTCGACCGCCGAGGCGCTGGCCGACATTGCTGGCTACTGCCGGATGCTCGCCGCCGCTGGCTGGGCATCGTTCCGCTTCGACGCACGCGGCACCGGCGAGAGCACCGGCGTTCCGTCTGGCGATTTTGCCGCCCGATTGGCCGACGCGAAGGCAGCGCTCGACGGGCTGAAAGGGCAACCGGGCGTTGCGGCCGACCGAATCGTCGTCGGCGGACACACCGTCGGCGGCGGGATCGCGTGCTATCTGGTCAAGCCCGGCGAGGCGGTTGCGGCGATCCTGCTCAACCCAAGCGTCCGCGACGAAACGCTGCTCGACGTGAAGGCGCCGCTGCTCGTTGCGCTCTCCGGCGACGAGCAACCGATGGCCCGACGCGACTACATTGAGCACTTCGAGCAACTTGTGGCGAAGCACCGCAACAAGCGCAGCGCCGAGAGCCGGACGGTTCGGGTGGCCGACAACGCGCCGCCGCTGGGGCCGGAGGGCACGTTCAGCGAGGAACTGACGGTTGGCAGAGAACAGGTCGGCCCGGCGCTCGTCCGCTGGCTGGCGCAGACCGACCTCTGACCCCGCTCCTCCCCTGCCGGGATTTTGCTGTCGCCACGACTACCTACGCGTATTATGACAACCGATCTGCTCCCACCCGACGACGACCTGACGCCCGCGAGCGACGCCGATACCGCTGCGCCTGCCGAGGCCGAACAGCCCGTTTCAGCCGACGAAACGCCCGTCCTCTCCGACGAGACGAGCGACGATTCCGACGAAGCGGCTGATGATTCGGACGACGAATCCGCCGATCAATCGGTGACCTTCAACCGGGAGTTGATCGGCGGAACCGAGATGCCGCCGGGCTACAAGGCCGGTTACGTCGCCATCGTCGGCGAGCCGAACGTCGGCAAGAGCACGTTGCTCAACGCGATGCTGCACCAGAAACTGTCGATTGTGACCGACAAGGCGCAAACGACGCGGCACCGCGTGGTCGGGATTCTGTCGGTTGACGACGCGCAGATCATCTTTCAGGACACGCCCGGTCTGCTGCGGCCGAAGTACCCGCTGCACGAAGCGATGATG
>JBBSVG010000798.1:0-1517 GCA_038233775.1 Bacteroidota bacterium
GCAGGACGACGGCATCCACGTCGTTTCGCTGAACGGTCTTGCTTGACGCTCACGCCGCCCGGCGTGGGGCGCGTTTGGCGGGGATGGCGCGGGCGGGTTTGGCGCCGACCGGGAAGACGGGCTGAACGATCTTCATCCGGTGTCGCGCGCTGCCTTCGGTCGCGCCGGGCAGCGATTCCCAGCGGAACTCGACCTGTAATCCTTGCGCCCACCAGCCGGTCACGCTCTCGGCGATGCGAGTCGAGACGGCCACGTATTGCCGACCGGCGAGGGCCAAATAGTGCTGGACGATGATCGGGTACGCCGGATCGGGCGTGTCGAGCAAAACCATCTGGATCGTTTGCGGCGTTTGGTCGCCTTCCGGGCGTCGGGCAATCACGTCGAACTGCATCATCGTCGGGCCTCATCGGTATCGTTGGTCGTCGTCGGCCAGATCGCTCTCCAAAGATGGGGCCAGACGTTAAAAACGTAAATGATCGTTCTGTTAACCTTCGGAAGATTGGAAAACATCTCTTTTTTCGGAATCTTCTTCCGTGATTGGCTGAAAGTGGATTCAGGCTGACAAGTAGTTTCCGTCAACGGGGATGAGCGATAGACCCGGCGGCGTTATCTTGTCGCCCGATGTCCTTTCAGATCAGCAGGAGCCGTGCAGCCGATGGCCGTCGCCCCGACGCAGGACGCCAAACAGTACCTTCGCCCGGAAGCGGTGGCGAAGCTGCGGAACATGGAGGTCCGCGCCCGATTGGTCGTCGAGGGGTTCATCACCGGCTTGCACCGCAGCCCATACCACGGCTTCTCGGTCGAGTTCGCCGAGCACCGGCCGTACATGCCCGGCGACGAGATTCGCCACATCGACTGGAAGGTGTACGGCAAGACGGGCCGCTACTACATCAAGGAGTACGAAGAAGAGACGAACCTCAAGACGACGCTGCTGGTCGATCAGTCGGCTTCGATGGGCTACGCCTCGCCGGGCAAGCTGACGAAGCTCGCCTATGCGTCGTATCTGGCCGCGTCGCTCTGTTATTTGATGATGCGGCAGCAGGACGCGGTCGGGTTGGCGCTGTTCAGCGAGAGCGTCGATCAGCACTTGCCGCCGCACCTGTCTCGGGCGTATCTGACCCGACTGCTCGCCGCGCTCGAAGCCGCCAAACCGGCCCGGACGACCGGCATCGGTCCGGCGCTGCACGCGATTGCCGCCCAGCTCAACCGTCGCGGGTTGATCGTGGTGCTGTCCGATCTGTTCGACGATCCGGCGACGATTCTGGCCGGGTTGAAGCACTTCCGCCACCGGCAGCACGAGGTCGTCGTGTTCCAGATCCTCGATCCAATGGAGCGCAGCTTTGCCTTTCCCGGCGGCGCGGCGACGGTGTTTGAGGACATGGAGACGGGCGAGACGATCCAAACCGATCCGGTTCAGATGCGCCGCGCCTATCAAACCGCGATGACCGAGTTCGTCACGACGATGCAGCGCGACTGTCGGGCGCAGGGAATCGACCATGTGCTGCTCGACACGACCA
>JBBSVG010000799.1:0-1516 GCA_038233775.1 Bacteroidota bacterium
CCGACCGCCGAGAAAGCCCGGCAGATGCCGCTCTTACAGCGGCTCCGGCTGGGTCCGCTCGTCACCGACGGGGCGCTTGGGACGCTGCTCAGCGCCCGAGGCTACGACCGCGAACCGGCCCCGATCTACAATTTGAAGGTGCCGGAAGTGATCGAGGAGATCCACCGCGCCTACATCGAGGCCGGGGCGGAACTGATCGAGACGAACACGTTCGCCGCCAACCGGTATCGGCTGGAGCCGCACCATTATGACCATCTGGTCGGCGAGGTCAACCGCAAGGCCGTCGAGATCGCCCGACGCGCGGCGGCCGATGCGCCGCACCCGGTTTACATCGCCGGGGCGGTCGGGCCGATTGGGCACATGCTCGCGCCCATCGGTCGGGTCACGCCCGACGAGGCACGGGCGGCGTTCCGCGAACAGATCGAGGCGCTCGTCGAGGCTGGCGTCGATGCGCTGATGCTCGAGACGTTCGTCGATCTGCGCGAGCTTGACGAGGCGATCTCGGCCGCCCAGGAAGTTGGTCGCGGCCGACCGATCATCGCGCAGAAGACGTTCTCGGAAGACGGCGCCGTGCTGGCCGGGTCGTTTCCGCTCGAAGTCGTCCAGCACCTGCGCGGTCGCGGCGTCGATGTGGTTGGGGCCAACTGCACGGTCGGGCCGCAGCGGATGTACGGGCTGATCCGCAAGATGTACGAGGGCGAAGGCATCCTGCTCTCGGCCCAGCCGACGGCCGGGATTCCGCACCTGTCGGGCGGCAAGCAACGCTACAACGCAACGCCGGAATATCTGGCCGACTACGCCCGGCAACTCGTCGAGGCGGGCGTGACGCTGATCGGCGCCTGCTGCGGCTCGACGCCGGAGCACATTCGCGCCATCGCGGACGCCGTTCGCGGGATGGAAGTCGGCTCACGCGCCACGCAGATCGCCGCCGAGGCCGCGCCGCGTGCGACCGAACCGACCGGCCCGAGCCACGTCGAGGTCGTCGCCCGACCCGAGCCGCCCAAACCGACGGCCGACGGCCATACGAGCGATTTTGAATATCTGGTCCGGCGCGGGACGTTCGTCACGACCTGCGAACTCGACATCCCGCGCGGCCTCGACATGACGCCGGTGCTCGAAGGCGCCCGGTTCCTGCGGCGCAACGGATTCAACGCCGCCAACATCTCGGACGGCGCCCGCGCCCGACTGCGGATGACGAGCGCGGCGATCAGCGTCTCCATCGAGCGCGAGATCGGGCTCGAGACGATCACGCACATGACCTGTCGCGACCGGAACCTGCTTGGCTTGCAGGCCGAACTGTTGGGCGCGCATCATTTGGGGCTGCGGAACCTGCTGGCCGTCACCGGCGATCCGGCGCAGATCGGCGATTATCCCCACGCGACGAGCGTGTTCGACATCGACGCGATCAACCTGATCCGGGCGATGGCCGAGATGAATCGCGGTCACGATCTGGTCAAGAACCCGATTGGTCGGCCGACCCGGTTCTTCATCGCCTGCGCCGCGAACCCGGTTTCAG
>JBBSVG010000800.1:0-1516 GCA_038233775.1 Bacteroidota bacterium
CATCTGAAATCGTTTAAAGCACCCCGGCGAGGTGAAGCAGGATCAGCGCGGTGAAGAGGATCGAGTTGGCGGCGTTGAGGCTCATCGTGCGGAGAAAGTTGCGTTTCTCGGCGGCGGGATCGAACGAGCGCGACCAGACGAGCAGCCCGGCGGCGACCGAGAGCACGCCGAGGGCGATCACGACGCCTTCCCACCCCGACGCGGCGTGGGCGAACGTCGCCCCGAACAGCCCGGCGGCGAGCGTCAGACCGATCCCGGCGAAGGCAAACGCGCGTCGGGCGCCGAGCACGCGGGCCAGGGTTCGGTCGCCGCGAGCGGCATCGGCGGCGAGTTGGTAGATCTGCGTCGTCGGGTACATCGCGGCGGTCAGGACGGTCGCGCCGAGCAGGCCGAGCAGCGGCGCCCCGGCGAGCGCGTCGATCAGCGGACGACCGGCGGCCGAGAAGCCGAAGCCGAATCCCATCGCGCCCTGCCCGACGGTCACGATGGCGAGGCTGGTCCACGGGTTCGCTTTGGCCCGGATCGCCGGGTGCGAGTAGGCGACCGAGAGCGCGGTATAAACGAGATACAGCCCGATGAACCCGACCGGCAGCACGAGCGAGAGGAACAGCCCGACCGCTTTCAGGACGAGCGAGACGTGGAGCAACCGGTCGGACACTTTTGGCGGAGCAAACAGGCCGCCGATGGGGCCGTCGTCGCGGTCGTAATAAGAATTGAAGGCGTTCGTCCCGCTATAAAGCAGCAGATGCACGGTCGCGAAGCCGAGTCCGACGGCCGGAATTGGGTGCTGGCCGGGCGCCGCCAGCCATGCGCCGAGCAGGTACAACGGCGCCAGCATCAGGCTGAACGGCAGCCGCAGGTGCAGCGCGACGGCCCGCCACGACATCTCGGGCGGCGCGAGCGCGGTCGGGTCAGGCTGCATGGCTCAACCGGTCAAGCATCTGTCGGGCGAGTCGTTGGTCGCGCTCGGTTTCCGGTCGCCAGTCGGGGTCGGTCGGCGCGGCGAGCAAGGTTTCCAGTTCCGCCCGCGCCTCGTCGGGCCGATCCGTGTCGAGCAGCAACTCGGCCAAATAGAGCCGCGTGACGGGGTTTTCCGGGAAAAGGTCGGACGCCTCGCGCAGCAGCGTTTCGCCGTGGCGCCAATCGCCGCCGACGAACCACGGGGCGCGGGCGAGAAACCGGCCGAGCACGCGCAGCGGTCCGGCGCCGTGGAACCGCTCGTCGATTTCGCCAGCTTTGAGCAGCGCCGCTCGGGCGCGAAAGGCCAGCACGAGCGCCGCCGGACCCGGCTTCGCGTCGGCGAGCATCAGCGCGTTCGTCGCCCACCAGAACGGCCCCTCGACCCGTCCCGGCGCCACCTTTCGCACCGAATCGGCGGCTCGCAGTCCGCGACCGAACGCGGCGAGTCGCGCGGCCGGTTCGTCCGACATCATCCCGGCAAAATGCGTCGCTCGGGCCAGTCGCCAACCCGCTTCGACCGGTTCAGCGGGCAGCAGCGCCGTCAGCGCGTGCTCGA
>JBBSVG010000801.1:0-1515 GCA_038233775.1 Bacteroidota bacterium
CACCTCGTCCGGCCCGAGTCGTACGTTCGGATCATCCCGCCGTGGCTGCCGGAACCGGAGATGTTGGTGCTCGTCAGCGGACTGGCCGAGATTGCTGGCGGATTGGGCGTGCTGCCGCGAGCGACCCGTCGGGCGGCGGGCTGGGGACTGATCGCGTTGCTCGTCGCGGTGTTTCCAGCCAACCTCCAGATGGTGCTGCATCCGGCCCAGACGGCGCCCGGCGTCCCGATCTGGCTGCTGTGGGCGCGGTTGCCGCTGCAACTCGTCCTCATCGCTTGGGTCCGCGCCGTGACGAAAAGCTGATTTGGATTCTCGAAAATCGGTGTACAGCCGAAGCAAATCTCAGTTCGTGGTGAGCCTGGGCGGTGGCGTTCCGCTACCGCAGAATCCATAAACGGAGCCACCAAGCCAAAAATCAACCCTCGAAGCGCGGGTCGTTGGCGGGCGGCAGGAGCACCGAGCGGTCGAGCAGCGCGTTGATCTTGGCGACGATCATGTTGATCGCGATCAGGTTCTCACCGCCGCGCGGGACGATCACGTCCGCCCATCGCTTGCTCGGCTCGACGAACTCCAGGTGCATCGGTTTGACGGTTTTCATGTACTGCCCGAGCACGCCGTCGAGTTGCCGCCCGCGCTGGACGATGTCGCGGCGCAACCGGCGCATCAACCGCTCGTCGGCGTCGGTATCAACGTAAATCTTCACGTCCATCTCGCGGCGCAGGTCCGGTTCGGCGAAAATCAGGATGCCTTCGACGATGATGATCGGTTTCGGCGCGACCGTGCGCGTCTCCAGCCGACGGCGGTAGGTGCCGAAGTCGTAGATCGGTTGGGGGATCGGCTCGAAGCCGCGCAGTTGCCGCAGATGGTCGATGAGCAGCGACGTGTCGAGCGATTCCGGGTGGTCGAAGTTGATCTCGGAAGTCGGCAGCCCGCGAAAGTGCGGCAGGTCGTGGTAGTACGAATCGTGGTCGAGCACGGCGACCTGACTCGGGTCGAGTCGCTCGATCACGGCCCGCGTGACGCTCGTCTTGCCGCTGCCGCTGCCGCCAGCGATGCCGAGGATGATGGGTCGCATGGAGGAAAACGCGGTTCGGGGAAGGGTTGACGGCGGTGCGGCTGTTGAGCACAACGGAACACGACCCGACGGCGGCTCACGGAGGCCCGACTTCTGCGAGCCGGACGGTTGAACCCTCAGACACCCGGAGTCTCCATGCGCACCCGACTCAGCCTGCTCGTCTGTTTTCTGCTCGCCGCCTGTGCCGGTTCCCGACCGTCCGAACTGCGGCCGATGACCGCCGGTGGACAGCTCGATACGCTCCGGCTGCTGCCGAGCTTCACCGCCTCGACCCGCTCCTCGGCGGTCGTGCTCGACTCGATTCGGGAGCGGACCAGCCGCATCGCCCGCGCTGGCCTGACGCCGGTGGTCATCTTCGATCTGGACGGGACGCTGTTCGACAACAGCACCCGCTCGTACCGCATCTTCCGCACCTACGCCGAGCGCCACCGCGCGGCCGA
>JBBSVG010000802.1:0-1511 GCA_038233775.1 Bacteroidota bacterium
CCGGCCGTAGGGCACGCCGGTCGAGCCGTTGTACCGGTCGAGCCATGCGGCAGCGGCGATGTTGGACAGACGACCGGCGTAGCCCAGCCGCGCCTCGCCCTGAACCGCGCCCCGGTTGCCAGCGGCGAGCCGGAGGAATCCCTCGCCGCCGGTCGTGGTCGGCGTGAACGGCGCCGTCGGGGCGGTCGTCTCGGCCAGATGGATCGTCACGCGCTTGGCTTGGGCGGCGGGCGGCGTGGTCGGTGGCAGGACGAACGGTTTCTCCTCGACGAACGCCGTCTTCTCGGCTGGCGGCAGGTCAATCGTCTCCTGTCCGGTCACAACGACCTGCGGCAGCTCGAGTTCCGGCAGCCCGGTCCCATCGACCGCACGCGGCTGACGGACACGGGCCGTATCGGTTTGCGCCGATGCCGTAGCGGCGGCGAGCAGCACGGCGAGCGAAAGCGGGGCAAACAGGGGGCGGCTCATGGCTGGGCTCCGGCGGCGAGGCTGGCGAGTCGGGTGCGGGCTTGCTCGCCCCACGCATCGCTCGGGTGATCTTTGCTGACGGCTTCGAGCGCGGCGCGGGCGGCGGCCGTGTCGTTGAGGCCCAGATGCGCTTCGGCTTCGGTCAGACGGGCTTGGGCGACCCAATCGGCCTGCGTCGGAAAACGGGTCGGGACGACGTTGAGCGTGGCAACAGCGACCGAATCGGCGCCGCGCAGATGCTGAATCTTGCCCAGCCGGACCGTCGCTTCCGCCCCGACGGCGCCGCTGACCGAGGCTTGGGTGATCCGCTCCAGCGCGACGGCGGCCGGATCGGGCTGACCGATGGCCGTGTAGGCGCGGGCCAACCCGAGCAGCGCGCCGTAACCGAGCGGCGCCAGGTTCGGCCGCGTGGCGACGGAATCGACAACCGCCTGATATTGAACCAGCGCGGAGTCTGGTTGCTCGCGTCTCAGCATCGCCTCGGCCCGGAGGAAGCGGGCTTGGATCGCCTGTTCGGAGCGCGGATAGAGCGTGATGACTCGGGTCAGCGCCGCCTCGCCGCCGCCAGAGGCGCCGGGCAAGCCGTCGGCCTTCGAGAGCGCGACGAGCGCTTCCGGCGCGTTCGGTGAGTCGGGATACTCATCGACCAGCCGCGTGTAGGTTCGGGCCGATTCATCCGACCGACCGGCCGTGCGGTAGGCGGCGCCGAGCTTCAGCAGCACGTCGGGGACGAGCGGCGAGTCGGGGTAGGTCGTCAAAAAGCTCTCGAACCGCTCGATGCCTTTCTGCGGCGAGCTACCCGAAGCGAGAAACTCGCCCTGACGGTAGAGCAAATTGTCGCCGAGTGCCCCGGTCGAGTCGGCCCGGCGGTAGCCTTCGAGGGTTTGATCGACGGCGTCCTCGGTTTCGCCCAACGCGACGAGCGTGAACGAGAGGCCGCTGATCGCGTCGGCGGCGAACGGGCTGGTTGGGTAGCGGGCGATGAGCGATTCGTAGGTTGAGCGGGCGGCGGCCAGATCGCCCGAGTTGTAGTGCGCGTCGGC
>JBBSVG010000803.1:0-1506 GCA_038233775.1 Bacteroidota bacterium
AGTTGCTCCAGCGGCTGCGCGGATTGGGCCGGGTGGCGCTCGCCGAGGGCGGCGTCGTGACCAGCGCCCGGCGGTTCGAGCGGACCGGCATCGTCCGGCAGCAACTGACAAACGGGCTGCTCTTGACCGGCGCCACACTCGGCGTCCCGGTCGCCGTGCTCAAGCGATTCTACAATGATCTCGACCGTTGACCGCCGGGTTCTGCTCGCCACCGCGTTGCTGCTCGGCGGCGCCGTCGGCTGTCATCCCGAGATCGTCGGCGTCGGCAACGGGTTGCTGTTCCAGTTGCAGCCGGGCGACCGGTGGACGTTCGAACGGTCGTTCGTCCCCAGCGCGACCCGTGAAGCCGTGCTGGCCGATCTCGCCCGCCGCGATCCGGCCCGGTACGACGACGAACTCGCGGCCTACCGGACCTACGCCAACCTGCTGCCCGGTCGAGATGAACGGGTCGTGCTTGGCGTCCAGTCGTGGGCCAATGAGGCATATTTTGCCGTCGAGACGCGGCGCTTCTCCCGTCGCGGCACCGCCGACAGCACCGTCGCCAGCCAAGCCGACACGGCCTATTACCGCACCGACCGGCAGGGAAATCTCGCGCAGTTCATCGCCGGACTCGACCAAGTCCGCTACCGCTTCGACGCCGCGCCGGACGACTCGTGGCTGCTCGTCTATCCCGGCGTGACCTACCGCGTCCGCTTGCGCTCTCGGGCCGACACGGTTCAAGTGCCGTACGGGACGCTGCGCGGCTGCTATGCGTTCGAGTTCACCCCGATCAGCGTCGCCGAGGATTCAAGCATCGCCTCGAGCCGCGCCGTCACGCCGCCGTTTATCGAGTGGCTGGCGCCCGAGGTCGGCTGGGTCCGCAGCCGCTCGCTCGCCCACGCCGCCGGACAAGACCTCGTCGCCTGGCGCCGATAGCCGTTTACTCCCCGAATCCCTGTTTATGACGACGATTGCCCTGCTGTTCGGTGGCAAGAGCGGCGAGCACGAGGTCAGCTTGACCAGCGCCCGCTGCGTGCTGGCCGCGCTCGACCCCGAGCGTTACCGCGTGCTGCCCATCGGGATCACCAAAGACGGCCGCTGGCTGGCCCCGGCCGAGAGCGCCGGACTGCTCGGTCCCGCTGTGCCCGCGCCGCTGCTGCTGACCGACGGCGCGGTGTCCGAAACCACGGCGCTCGCGGCGGCGGCGGCGACCGGTCGGGTCGATGTCGTCTTTCCGCTCTTGCACGGGCCGCACGGCGAGGACGGGACCGTTCAGGGCTTGCTCGAACTGCTCGACGTGCCGTACGTCGGCTGCGGCGTGGCGGCCAGCGCTCCTTCTACTCTCTCCAGCAGCGATAACAGCTCCGCTCGTTCGCGCGCTCGGCCTTCCGGAGACCAATCCGGCAGGCAGCCGTCGAAGTCGTGCACACCCGTAAAGGTCGCATTGACCGGATTCGCCCGGTCGTACTGGTGGATGAACGCTTTCACGATCTCGCTCATGCTGGTCTTACCGCTCTGCGGTCGAGC
>JBBSVG010000804.1:0-1500 GCA_038233775.1 Bacteroidota bacterium
ATGGCCGAGGCGCTGGAGCTGAAGCAGTAGGCCACGCCCTGAAATCCTGAAATCCCGACATCTGATGGCTTCGACAGAGCAGCAGGGCAGCAGCCTCACCAAAGGCGTCGCCAGCGAGGGGATCGTCAAAGCGATCACGCTCGGCATTCTGCTGACCATGGCTGGCGCGGTCGCGTTCGGCGCGCGCGTCATCCACGAGCGGAACGAAGATCTGGCCGAGCAGCGGCAGCGGGCCGTTGCGGCTCGAGACAGCCTGTGGCAGTCTCAGTTCATCTCGTGGGAGCGGATCGTCGCCGCCCAACCAACCGCACCGGCGACGGACAGCAGCGCCGTGATGACGGGTTCGCTGGTCGATTCGCCGGCCGATAGTCACGATGTCGCCACCGACCGGATGTACGAGGGCGCGTTCGTCACCGCCGACAGCAGCACGCTCTGGTTCAACGGGACCGAGGGGGCGCCGGGGCTGTCGCGGAGCATCGCCGCCGGTCGCCCGTTCGCCGGGATCGCCCGTGAAGTCGATCCGTACAACCGCCGCTGGTTCGCCCATCAGGGCGAGTTCTGGTCGAGCCGGATGCTGAGTCGCCCGCACCGATAGGGCACCGCAGGCTTGACCGTGTCGGAGATCAACCCGTTGATGCAGCGAACAGGCAGGAAAAGGACGGCATGAGCAAGGTCAACAGGACGGCCTACGGGCTGACGGACCCGACAACAGCGGCGCCGGTTTCGACCGGGACGAACGTCGCGGCGCGCAAGCTCGGGACGCACGCCGAGCCCGGCAGCGGCGCCGACGACCCGGAGGTGCTGACCGAGGCGAACCTCGCCAACGCACCCGAGGCATCGGGGCTGGATCGGCTGCGGGCCGACCAAGCCGCCCGGCTGCCGGTGCTGCTGTTCTACGGGACGGCGATCTTCTGGCTGCTCGTCGGGTCGCTCTTCGCCAGCGTCGCGAGCATCAAGTTCCAACTGCCCGACTGGTTGGGCACCCACGCCGCGTTCACCTTCGGTCGGGTCCGGCCGTCGCACGTCAGCACCGTGCTCTACGGTTGGCTCTCCTTAGCCGGGGCCGGAACGACGATCTGGCTGCTCGGTCGGCTGCTGAAGACGGAGATCAAGGGGCGATTGCTGCTCATCGCCTCGGTGGCGCTGTGGAACATCGGCGTGCTGGTCGGTGTCGCCGGGATTGCCCACGGCGCGACGACCGGCGTCGAGTGGCACGAGATGCCGACGACCGCCTATGTGCTGATCGCTCTGGCCGCGCTGCTGCTGCTCGCCTCGGCCTGCTGGACCTTCTTGACCCGTCAGGTCAAGCACCTGTATGTCTCAGTCTGGTACCTGCTGGCGGCGCTGATCTGGCTGCCGATGCTGCTGGTGCTCTCGCTGTTCCCGGTCTCGACCGGCGTGGTTCAGGCGGCGACACAGGCGTGGTTCGCCCACTCGCTGGTCTGGCTCTGGTTCGCGCCGATTGCCCTCGCCTCGGCTTATTACTTCATCCCGAAGGTC
>JBBSVG010000805.1:0-1498 GCA_038233775.1 Bacteroidota bacterium
CTATCTTTGACCCGCAGGACCGACCCGCCTTTTCGGCTCAGGTCGGTTGTCCCATCGAACCGCTTCGATCCACCGGACCGCGTCGGCCAATCGACGCCCGAGGATGACGATGATGCAGCGTGCGCCCGAGAACCCGATCCTGACCCCGGCCGACCTCGCGCCGTCGCACCCGTCGCTGCGGGTCTGCGGCACGTTCAACGCGGGCGCGACGGCGATGGGCGACGAGATCATCCTGCTCGTCCGGGTGTTCGAGCAAGCGCTCCAGCCCGACGCCGACTGGCTCGTGTACCCGCACATGACGGTCGATAACGGCCACGCCGAGTTGCGCTTCGACCGGATTCGCCGCGACGACCCGACGGCCGACCTGAGCGACCCGCGCCTGTTTTCGCAGCACGGCCGTGTCCGCTTGACCGGCATCAGCCACCTGCGCGTCGCCCGCTCAACCGACGGCGTGCGGTTCACCTTCGACGACCAGCCGCTGCTCGCGCCCGAGACTCGGGAGGAACTGTTCGGCTGCGAGGATGCGCGGGTGACGCCGCTCGACGGTTGGTTTTACATCAACTACACCGCCGTCAGCGATCTCGGCATCGCGACGGCGCTGGCCCGGACGCGGGATTTCCGCACGGTCGAGCGGCTCGGGATCATCTTCCCCCCCGCCAACCGCGACGTGACGATCCTGCCGGAGAAAGTCGGCGGGCGCTATTGGTGTTACCACCGACCGATGCCGCGCGAGGTCGGCGAGCCGACGATCTGGAGCGCGCACTCGGCCGATCTGCTCGCGTGGGGCGGTCACCGGTTCCTGACCGGGACGAGCAACAGCGGCTGGGATTCGGCCAAAGTCGGCGGCGGCGCCGTACCGATCAAGACCGACGCGGGCTGGCTGTCGCTCTACCACGGCGCCGACAAGGCCAATCGCTACTGCTTGGGTGCGATGCTGACCGATCTCGACGATCCAGCCCGACTGGTCGGCCGCGCGCCCCGCCCGGTGCTCGTTCCCGAGACACCGTATGAAACGGCCGGCTTCTTCGGTCCGGTCGTCTTCACCTGCGGCGCCGTCGTTCGCGGCGACAACGTGCTCGTCTATTACGGCGCCTCCGACCAGACGATGGCCGTCGCCACCGTCCCGCTCGCCGACCTCGTCGCGGCGTGTGGGGAGTAGCTGACAGCTAGAGCGGTTTTCAGAGATGTATGAAGTGAGTTGCCGGTTCGGGCAATCTGACCCCTCCCCACCGGGGAGGTGGCGCGATAGCGCCGGTGGGGGTCGTCGTTCAGAATGCATCCAGTTCACCCCCCCGCTCGGCTCTCGCCGGCTGCCCGCCGCCGGGGGGCGGTTGGGTCCAAGCAACCGTCAAACTTCTCTGAATACCGCTCTATCAGCCGTCAGCTAACGGCAGGAAAAAGCAACAGAAGCGGTCGGCAGTGGTGGCTCCGTTGTGGATTCGACGGGCTCACCACGAACGGAGCAACGGTCTTGAAAGTCAAGCGGAAACGACAAATC
>JBBSVG010000806.1:0-1492 GCA_038233775.1 Bacteroidota bacterium
CGACGGCGACCGTGGCCGCTGGCGCATCCGTGGAAAACGCTCGGTCTGGCGCTGCTGCTCTGGTTGGGGTTGGAACTCGTCACGTTTCCGTGGTTCCACGGGCTCGCCTCGCACAACCCCGAGCGGACCGCGCTGATGCAGCAGCGGCTGGACGAAGCGGCCGATCAGGGCGACCGGGGCTTTCAGATCACCCAGACGTGGGTGTCGCTGGAGCGGATCGCGCCGAGTTTGCGCCGCGCGGTTGTCGCGTCGGAGGATGCGCGTTTCTACACACACCACGGGATCGACTGGATCGAGGTCAAGGCCGCCGCCCGGCGCGACTGGAAGGAGAAGCGGTTCGCTCGCGGCGCCAGCACGCTGACGATGCAACTGGCGAAAAACCTGTATCTCTCGACGAGCAAAAGCCCGCTGCGGAAGCTCAAGGAAGCGCTGATCGCCCGCTATCTGGAGGCGACGCTGACCAAGCCGCGCATCCTGGAGATCTACCTCAACGTGATCGAGTGGGGACCGGGCATCTTCGGCGCCGAGGCTGCCGCGCACCACCATTTTGGGACGAGTGCCGCCCGACTCAGCCCGGATCAGGCGGTCCGGCTGGCGGCGGTCGTCCCGGCGCCGTTGCGTTGGAGTCCGGTTCGCCCAAGCCGCCGGGTTCGCCGCCGCGCTGCCGTGCTGGCCCGGTTGATTCGCGTCGGCGTCGGTGATCCGGCGGTCCGGCCGCGAGAAGCCGTGCTCGAGCAAGCGCACGAAGCGACCGCGCCGCCCGCCGGTTCATCACCCGACGCGCCCGACCGGTCGCCGCCCGATTCGCTCGGCGGCGGTTGAATCGACCCGTTGGCATGTTCATTGGGCCGACCGAGCGGTCGCCCCGCTCGCTGTTTCGCCCCGTTCCTACCGCCGACCCCATTTTTAGAGGCCACCATGCGGCACAAACTGCTCCTCGTCAGCTCCGACCGGACGCTGGAGCTGCTCCTGCGCAACGTGCTGACCTCACAGTATCAGATGGATGTCGAGGCAGCCGACGACCAGAACAAGCTGCACGAGTTGCTCGACCAAGAGCGCTACGATCTGGCGATCATCGACAGCCATTTTCCGCGTATGAGCGGGCTGACGGCGCTCTCCATCGCCAAGCGCCGCCAACGCCGGCTGCCGACGATCTTCCTCACCGACGGCGACTCGGCCAGCATCATCGATCTGGCTCGACAGGGCGGCGCCGAACTCATCATCGAGAAAGCCGCCGTCGTCGATCAGGCCGTGTTCGCCCCCAACTTCGACACGTTCTACACGCAGAACGTCGCTGCGTAAGCCCGAAACCCCAATCGTCTTATGACCGATCCGACCGCCGCTGCCGCCGCGCCCGACCGTGACCTTGAACGTCGCGACCGGCGTCGCGGACCGGCGGTGCGGATCTGGGCGGGCGTCGTCGTCGTGCTCGTCGTCGGTCTGGCTGCGTTGACCCTCTGGTGTCTGCGGCTGATGACGGCGCCGGTGGCCG
>JBBSVG010000807.1:0-1491 GCA_038233775.1 Bacteroidota bacterium
CATTTTTCGATAACGACGCATCAGCGGCGTCACCGAGAGGCCGTGTACCGCGATGGAGACGACGACAACGGAGAGCGTCAGGCCGACCAACCGGCCCGCGAGGTCGGTCGGCAGTCCGTGGGTGACGGCGTGGAACAGGTAGTAGAGCGAGCCGACGCCCCGGATGCCGAACCAGCCGATCAACCGCCGCTGCGGCGCCGAGGTCGGACTGCCGATCAGCCCGACGGCGACCGCGAGTGGCCGGACGACCAGCAGCATCAGCGGAACAAACCAGATCGTTTCCTTCGGGAACAGCCCGCTCCACGCCAGCATTCCGCCGAGCAACACGACGACGGCCAGTTCGCCGATCCGCTCGATCTGCTCGTTGAAATCGAGCATTTGCTCGGTCATATGCGCTGGCGCTTGCTTCGGGTCGGTCGCCCGTTGCATGTCCTCATCGGCCGATTCGGGTGCCGGGCGCCGGTCAGTCGCCGGTTCGGTCAACTCGGGTTGCTTGCCCTCGGCGGCGAGGCGCTCGACCCGGCGCACGCTGACACCGGCGGCAAAGACGGCCAGAAAACCGTAAGCGCCGACGACGAGCGAGAGGCCGTAGCTGAGCGCGATCAGACCGAGGGCGAGAAAATCGTCGGTCCCGACCGCTTCGCCGCGACGGGCACGCAGGTAGAGCACCAGCCGACCGACGCCGGTGCCGAGCGCCCAGCCGATCCCAAGTCCCGCCGAGATCGCCCAGCCGATATCGACCAGCGCCCAGCGCCAGCCGCCCGCGCCCAACTCGTGCAGCCCGAGCAACCCAAGTCCGAGCAGCACGACCGGAAACGCGGTCCCGTCGTTCAGCCCAGCCTCGCCGGTCAGGGCGAAGCGGAGCCGGTCGCGGTCGTCGGGGTGCTCGACGGCGACATCGCCGGCCAAGACGGGATCGGTCGGCGCCAAGATGCCGCCGAGCAGCACCGCCGCGCCGAGCGGCAGCCCAAGCCCGAACACGCCGACCGCCGTCACCAGCCCGACCGTGACGAGCATCGAGCCGACCGCCAGCCGGAGCGGCGCACGCCACGCCCGGTCGGCCAGCGGCAGGCGCAGCTTGAGTCCGGCGCAGAACAGCGAGACGAGCACCGCGACTTCGGTCACGCGCTCGAGTGTGGCTGCCTCCCGCAGCGGCGCAATCCTGATCGCGCCGACGCCAATCGGGCCGAGCGCGATGCCGACGGCCAGATACAGCATCGCCGTCGTGACCGGCAGCCGCTCGACGACGGTCGAACCGAGCGCCAGCACGACGAGCAAGCCGCCGACAACCAGACACCAGAACGTAAAATCCACAGGCAGGAAAAAAAGGGCTACGCGGCCCGGTCGCCGCTCGGTCGGCGGCGCTGGCCGAGCGCAAAGAGCAAAACGGACCAGCCGAGGCCGGGGTACATCGGCTCGACGGCGAGCGGATAACCCGGAAATCCACCGACCGGGTGCCCGTAGCCCCAGAGCAGCCAGCCGGTCGAGATC
>JBBSVG010000808.1:0-1482 GCA_038233775.1 Bacteroidota bacterium
CGATAAGTCGAGTGGGCGATCAGGATGCTCGTGCCGTAGGCCTTGTTCGCGCCTTCGAGTCTGGAGGCGAGGTTGACGGCGTCGCCGGTGATCGTGTAGTTCAGTTTACGCCGCGAGCCCATCATCCCGACGATGACGCGGCCGGTGTTCAACCCGATTCGGGCGCGGAGCGGCGCGTCGAGATCGGCCTGCATGGCGGTCAGTTTCGCTTGGTTGTCGAGTGCGGCGAGACAGCCGCGAACGGCGTGGTCGGCGGTCGGAACCGGCGCGTTCCAGAACGCCATGATCGCGTCGCCGATGTATTTATCGACATAGCCGCCGTGATCGACGACGATGCTGTCGGCCATGCGGGTCAAATACTCGTTCAGTAGTTCGACCAGTTTTCCCGGCGAGCCCAGCCGTTCGCTCAGCCCGGTGAATCCCTCCAGATCGCTGAAGAACACCGTCACCTCCAACTCGTCGCCGCCGAGCGTCAGGGCCGACGGATCGGCGACCAATCGGGCCAGCACTTCGGGGGCGAGAAACTGCGAAAACGCGCCCGAGATGAAGCGCCGCTGCCGCGATTCGACCGCCAAATGGACAAGCGCGCCGACGCCGAAGCCGAGCGCCAGCGCCAGCACCGGTCCGGCCAGCGGGACGAGCCAGCCCGAGCCGAGCACGAACCTGGTCATCAGCAGATAGCCGGACAGTGCCGCCGCCGCGACCCACGCGCCGCGACCGACCGGCAGCGCCAGCCCAGCCATGCCCATCAGCGCGGCGAGGGCGAGCAGCAGCGCGGCCCGGAGCGGTCGGCTGTCGAGCGGGCGGAGCGGGTCGCCCTGCAATAGATTGTCGCACGCGGTCATCTGGACGAGCAGGCCGGGCTGGGGACCGAACGGCGTCGGGCGCAGATCGAGCAGCGCCGGATCGGTCGAGCCGATGAAGACAATCTTGTTGCGAAACCGCTTGGGATCGAGTCGCGGTCGCAGCCCGGCGTCCAGATCGAGCTTCGCTTGGACGATGTCATAGAGCGAGAAAACCGGGTACGGGCGGCGCGTGGTGTCGAGCGGCGCGAGCGGACCGTGGTAGCGGAGCGTGAGGGCGGCGTCGCGGTCGCGGAGCGGAATCGCGCGGTCGTGGCTGACGACCCGGCCGTTCTGAACGTCATTCGCCGCGCCGGACACTTGGGCGGCGGCGAGACCGAGCGACGGGTAGAGCCGGTCGCCGATCTGGGTCACGAGCGGGACCGAGCGGCCGATTGGGTCGCCGCCGTCGGCGCCCGAGACGAGCACTTGCCCGAGTCCACCGCGCCGCAGCGACGACGTGTAGATTGGCAACTCGACCGTGCGGCCGACCGGTGCCGCCGCGTCAAGGCTGTCGAACTCGGCGGGCAGGGCGAACCGCGACAAGCCGGTCGTATCGGCTGCGGTTTCACCGGCGACGGGCGATGCGCCGACGCCGAGCACGACGGCCGTCGGTCCGGCCGAGCGGATCGCATCGGCG
>JBBSVG010000809.1:0-1459 GCA_038233775.1 Bacteroidota bacterium
GACCGGTCGGCTGCCCGGCACGACGACGGCGTTTTCGGGGATCTCGAGCGGCGCATCGGCCGTTGCCCGCAGGATTTGGCCGTGGACCAGATCGTACACCGCCGTCCCGCGAGCGAGAATCACCCCGGCGGCGATCACGGCGCGGCGACCGATCCGGCAACCGTCGTACAGCCCGCAGTTGCCGCCGATCAGCGCGTCGTCCTCGACGATGACGGGCCGGGCGCCGACCGGTTCGATCACGCCGCCGATCTGCGCCGCCGCCGACAGATGCACCCGCTCGCCGATCTGCGCGCACGAGCCGACGAGCGCGTGGCTGTCGATCATCGTCCCAGCCCCGACGAACGCGCTGACGTTGACATACGCCGGCGGCATGACGACGACGCCGGGCGCCAGGAATGCGCCGCTGCGAACGGTCGTCCCGCCCGGCACGATCCGAACGCCGTCGGCCAGATCGGTTCGGCGGATGGGATAGGTGGTTTTGTCGAAGAAGCGGAACGTCTCGTCGGTGGAGCAATCGGTTAGCGTGCCGAGTCGGAAGCCGAGCAGAATGCCGCGCTTGACCCAACCGTTGACCATCCACCCGCCATCCCCGTCCGGCGAGGCGGCCCGGATCGTCCCGGCCGAGAGTGCGTCGCGGAACGCAAGGAAGATCGGCGTGATGTCGTCGCGGCGGGCGGCCAACTCGGCAGCGGAGAAGTCGAGAAACGGCGCGAGGTCGCGTTCGGTCATGCTGAAACCTCGTTGAGCAAACCCAGCGCGGTCAGTTCCGCCCGAACGGCGGGCCGATATTCAGCCGACAGCGGCACGAGCGGCAGCCGAAACCGCTCCTCGATCAGCCCGAGCATCGCAAGCGCCGACTTGACCGGGATCGGGTTCGTCTCGATGAAGTTGAGCTGCATCAACGCGAGCAACCGCTCGTGCAGCGACCGGGCGGTGGCGAAATCGCCGTCCAGCGCGGCGTGGATCATCTTGCGGAACAGATCGGGCGTCAGGTTCGCCTGGACCGAGATGACGCCGTCGGCGCCCAACGCGATCAGCGGCAAGGCGAGCGCATCATCGCCCGAAAGGACGGCGAAGTCGGCTGGCCGGTCGCGCAGGATGACCATGACCTGCTCCATCTGGCCGCTGGCTTCCTTCACGCCGACGATGTTCGGGTGCTCGGCCAGCCGCAGGATCGTCTCGGGCCGGACGTTGCTCGCCGTCCGGCCGGGCACATTGTAGAGCACAACCGGCAACTCGACCGCGTCGGCGATGGCCGAATAGTGCTGAAAATAGCCTTCCTGCGTCGGTTTGTTGTAGTACGGCGCGATGCTGAGGATGGCCGTCGCCCCGCTGCGGACGGCGTGGCGGCTGGCGGCGACGGCGGCTTTCGTGTCGTTCGAGCCCGCCCCGGCGATGACCGGAACGCGACCGGCGGCGGCCTCGACGACGAGATCGATCACCCGGTAATGCTCGTCCC
>JBBSVG010000810.1:0-1458 GCA_038233775.1 Bacteroidota bacterium
AAGTCGTCCTCTCGTGGGACGATGACGCTCGGGGCTTCGACTCGCTTGGCTACCGGTTCAGCGGCTACCGCGTCTATCAACTCTCCGATTCCGTCGGCGTCGAACCGGCGCTGCTAACCGAGTGGCGGCTGGGCGACGGGCACCTTCGACAGACGCAAATCACCACCGACCGCTGGACCGGCGCGCCGCTGATCAACGGCCAAACGTACCGCTTCGCCGTCACCGCCGTCGCCGAGTATCCGCTGGCCGAATACTTCCAGAAGGAAACCGAGAGCCCGCTGACGCCGGTCGAGGCGCGGCCAACCGACGGCGTCACGCCGGGGCGGACGGGGTTGGTCGGTCGGTTGATCCCGATGGAACAGATCGTCGGCGCTCCGCCCGACGCCGATCCCGCCGCCCGCGTGCTCGACCCGACGCTCTTGACCGGGCATCGCTACACCGTTCGGTTCGACTCGCTCGTCCGAACGATGCTCGATTATCGACCCTTGATCCGCTGGGCCATTACGCTGACCGACGAGACGACCGGCCGTGTGATCCTCGACCGCGACACGACGATCAGCGCCGATCCGGCCGAGGCGCAACTGATCGACGGCTTCTGGTTCACCATCGGACCGCAGCGTATCGGGTTGCGACCCTACGACGGGACGGTGAGTGGCGGCTTCGCCTACTTGCCTGCCATCGCCGACCGCGCCCGGACGTTCGGCAGCACCGCCCAGTTCGCCGGTTCGATTCCCGGCCTCGAAGGCGCCTCGATTGATGGGATCGTCGCCTACCCCGACGAGAATTTCTCCTACTTCGGCAACGCGACCGATGTGCCGATTCTCTCGCTGAAACCGGTCGAACTGGTGATCGACTCGTCGGCCGGCGGCTCGTCGAAAGCCTATCGCTATCTGCGCCGGGCGACGCAACCGTTCGCCGGTGACGGCGATGCGGCCGATTTGATCAAGCATCCGTCGGCGGGCTACGCCTATCAGGACGCCCGTGAGATTCCGGCCAAGGCGTTCAAGCTGATCGGTCAGCCCGACGGTTCAACTGTCCGACAGCAGATCGATCTGGCGTTCTTGGAGAACAACGAGGCGACTTCCACCGGCAACGGTGCGCTTGATGGGATGTGGAATCCGCAGGCGGTGGTCGGCGGCGGTCGCGAGGTGCTGTTCATCCTCGACCATGCGTACTCCGACGGGGCGATGCCGCCGACGCAGAACATGCTGACCGACTTCAAAAGCGTCGCCTACATCTTCGCCCTGAAGCGGCTCACGGCCGACAACCCCGAGATCTTCCGCAGCGGCGACCGCATCCGCATCACGCCGAGCGAGCCGAACCACACCGGCGACACCTACCGCTTCGACACCGGCCCGCTGCTGACGGCCATTCGCGCCGATGCCGGTCGGCCGACCGCGTTCCGGCTGCTGCCCGCCGCGCCGAACCCGTTCAATCCGACGACAACGCTCCGCTTCC
>JBBSVG010000811.1:0-1454 GCA_038233775.1 Bacteroidota bacterium
GAAGCGGAGCACGCCTGCGTCGGTGATCGGGTACGAGACCGAGATGCGCGGCGAGATCAGATGCTTCGGCTTGGCCGGCGTCAGCCCCTTTGTCGGGTCGCGGAGCGTGCCGGACAGGTCGGGCTGGTAGTTCGCCCTCGTGTTGAAATACTCGTAGCGGGCGCCGAGGTTGAGGATGAACGAGCGGGTCAGCTCGATCTTGTCGAGCGCGTAGAACGCCACCTGCACCGGCTTCTGCTCGTAGGCGTTGTAGGCCAGAATGTCCGTCTCGTTGAAGTTGTCGTTTGTCCGCCGCAGGTACGCGACGTAATCGACGAACAGCGGATCGACTGTGTTGCCGTCGTAGAAGGTCGTGTTGTTGGTCACGATGGGTCGCGGCGTGACGGTCGGAAGCCCGGCGGCGGCGCGCTCGGCATTGAGCGCCTCGAAGAAGCGGAGCGACTCCTCGGTGTAGATCCCGCTGAACGATTCCGCCCGCAGGATGTGCGCCCGCACCTCGCCGCCGAACTTGATCTCGTGGGTCTGCACCGGTTGGGCCGTCGCATCGAGCTTGCCCGCCCACGTCGTCGCCGTCCGGTCGCCGTGGCCGAGGTCGATCCCGTTGAACCGCACGTCGGTTCCGTTGATGAAGTCATTCGGCCGCGAGAGGATATAGTTCGGACTGAACGGGTCGGCGAACGCATAATCCTCGGAGTGCGACTGGGAAAACGACCCTTTCGCCTGATAGAACAGCTTGCTCGAGAGGATCTGGGTGATCCCAAGCGAGTGCTTCTGGCCCCACGAGTAGGTCGTCGGGCGCCCGTCCGGCAGGAAGCGGTAGTTGCGGCTGTAGGATTGGGACGAGCCCCGGTCGCCGACGAAGCCGTAGGTGAAGCCGAGCGCCGGGCTGGGGCGAAACGACACGTTGCCGGTCACGTTGCGGCCGATGCGCGGGTTCATCGCCACCGACTCGCTACCGACGACTTTGCCGCTGTCGGAGGCGCTTGGGGCGAACCGCCGCTCGCCGCGCAGGTAGCCGGCCCGGTCTTCATAGACGCCCGAGAGGAAGAAGCGCAGCTTCGCGCGGGTGAACGGCAGCGGACCGCCGAGCGTCGCCTCGATCCGCTGGTTGTCGAATGGTGCGTAGGTCGAGATGCCGGGGAACAGCACGTCGGCGCCAGAGTTCGGCGCGTAATCGCCCGTAAAGGCCCGAATCGAGCCGGTGTAGTGCTCGGACCCTTCCTTCGTCACGAAGTTGACCACGCCCGAGAGCGCGTTGCCGTACTCGGCCGAGAACGTCCCGGTCGAGACGGATAGCTCCTGGATCGCGTTGGTCGCCACACCGACGCCCAACGAGTTGTTGAACGGGTTGTTCGCGCTGACGCCGTCGATCTGGTAGGCGATCTCGTTCGACCGGCCGCCGCGAATGTGCAGCGCGCCGTCGTTGCCGACCGTCACGCCCGCTTGCAGCCGGA
>JBBSVG010000812.1:0-1447 GCA_038233775.1 Bacteroidota bacterium
GACAGCACGCGGCCGAGCGGTTCGGGGATCGCCACGGTCGGCGGCAGGGCGATGGGCAGGTGGAGGTGGCCGTGCAGGACGGCGAGCGGATCGGCCCCGGCGAACGGCGGCGCCCCGGCAAGCGCTTCATAGAGGACGATCCCGAGCGCGTACAGGTCGGCCCGACCGTCGATCCGGTCGCCGCGAATCGCTTCCGGCGAGAGGTACGCCGCCGTCCCGCTGACCCCGTCCACGCGGCCGAGATCGAACGGCCTGACGAGGCCGAAATCGACGATCACGCCGCTCGCCTCGCCGTCGGTCTCAACGACGAGCAGGTTCGACGGCTTCAAATCGCCGTGCAGCATGTGGCGCCCGTGGATCGCATCGAGCGCCGAGAGCAGCCCGAGCAGCAGTCGGCCGAGGCTGTTCGGCCGCGTCTCGGTCGGCAGCGCCGCCGCCCAGCGGTCGAGCGGGACGCCGGCGACGTAGGTCATGCTGAAGAACGGCTGCCCGTCGCCGGTCCGGCCGAAGTCGTGGACCTCGGCCAGATGCGGGTGGCGCAGCGTCGTGAGGGTCCGAAACTCGCGCTCGAAGTGGGCCAGCGCGCCGCCGTCGTGGAGCAGCTTTAGCGCAACGGGACGGTCGAGCACGCGGTCGTGGGCCAGAAACACTTGGCCCATCGCCCCGGCGCCAAGCAGGCGCTCGACGGTGTAGCGGGCACTCAACGCGGGCAGCGTCATGTCAGCGGGGCGACAGGGTGGGGCCGCGAGGCGGGCGCCTCAGCGGGACGGCTTCGGGGCGAGCGGCAGCGAGAGCAGGTTGACAAACGCGCGAGTCGCGCCGGGATTGACGGCTTTCAGTTGCCGATACCAGACGTAACCGGTGTAAACGTAAGTCCCGCGACCGACCGTGGCGATCAGTTCGCCGCCGGTCAGCGGCGCCTCGTCGGGGTCGTGCGCCGAGAAAACGGGCTTGTAATGGGTCGAGTCCCAGCGGACCGGAAAATAGACGCCGCGCTCTTGGACCCAACCGGTCCACGTGTCCGGGCCGAGCCGGTTCGGGAACGTGACGAGCGGACTCTTGCGGTCGAGCACGGTGATCGTCGCCGTCTCGTCGGTCACGCGGGCGCCGCCCGAGACGGTGATCGGGTACGGCGCGAAGCTCGGGTTGCCGTCCGAGGCGTTCCACTCGCCGGTTTTCTGATAATTGACCACCAGATTGCCGCCTCGGGCGACCCAGTCGAGCAACCGACCGTTCGCCCGGCGCAGATCGGGTCGGACCAGATACGCCCGGATGTCGATCCAGATCGTGTTGAAGCGCGACAGGTCGCCGGTCAAGAGCGCGGTCGAGTCGAGCGCCTCGTGGGCGATCCCGAGATCGGTCAGCGCTGACTGGGTCGTGTTGTCATACGAGGTCACGACGCCGACGTTCAGCCCGGCCGGAACGGTCACGTCGAACGAGCGGAGCA
>JBBSVG010000813.1:0-1443 GCA_038233775.1 Bacteroidota bacterium
AATGCTTCCGGCCGGATTCGATCCGCTTGAGCCGGTCGTTGTTGCCCGGTGACGGTTTGTAGGCATCCCAAACGTCATCCATCGCCGCTCGATCCTCAGGCATCAAAGGCAACACCGACTTGTCTGCGCCCAACGGCTGTTGCTGATCCCGCCGAGCGTCGGGCATATCGAGGAGGTTTTCTTTAGTGTCCATGCTTCCTCCGCTTGTACTGGCTGTACGCTGATAGGATTGAGAGGCTGTCGCTTCCCGGTGTCACGTCAAAAATCACTTCATGTGACGACCCGTTTCGGCTCCAGTAGGCCCGACCAGCTGCGCTTGCGAACAACTCGTGCATCGTCTGGGGCGGCCGATTGTCGAGCCACGCTTGCTGCGGAATGTGTGCCTGTTCTCTGTCGCTGAGCGACCGGTTGAAGCCATACAGCGTGACGAGCCGATTTGAGTCGAGTTACAACTGGCAGGTGGGGCAGAAGTAGGTCGAGCGGCCGGACTGGACGATGCGGCGGATCGGCGTGCCGCAGGTCCGGCACGGCTGGTCGGGGCGGTCATAGACGCGCAGCCGGTCGTGAAACTCGCCGTAGGAGCCGTCGAGCGATTGGAACTCGCCGTTGCCGTCGGGGATTGTCGTCCCGCCGTGGGCGATGGCCTCGGTCAGCACCTCGATGATCGCCCGGTGCAGCCGTTCGATCTGCGCCGGATCGACCAACGAGCGGGCCGCACGCTCCGGCGAGATACCGGCCCGGTGCAGCGCCTCGGCCGCATAGATGTTGCCCAGCCCGAGCACGCGGGTTTGGTCGAGCAGCACGTCTTTCATCGGCCGACCGCTGCGGGCCAGCGTCGCGCCCAACGACTCGGGTGTGAAGTCGGGACCGAACGGTTCTGGCGCCAGATCGCGCAGTTCGTCGGTTTCGCTAAGCGCGGCGGTTTCGACGAGCCGCATCCGACCGAACTGTCGCTGGTCGTTGAACATCAATCGGCGCCCGTCGTCGAGCCCGAACACGGCGTGCGTGTGTTTGGGCGGCGGCGAGCCATCGTCGGGCGCGTCGATGAACCGACCCGTCATCCGCAGATGCGCGATCAGCGTCCGCTCGCCGGACAGATGCATCAGGATGAACTTGCCGCGCCGACCGACCGACTCGAACCGACGCCCGACGAGCGCGTCGTGAAACTCGGGTCCGTCGGGCGAGCGGACGAGTCGCGGCAACGTCACCTCGACCGACGCGATTCGGCGTCCGGTCACGCGCCCGGCCAGCGCCCGGCAGACGGTTTCAACTTCCGGCAATTCGGGCATTTTTCTCTCCGTTTGGGTCCGATCCGCCGCCGCGATTTTCAGGCCGACGAGACCAGAGAACGCGCCGCCGCGCCGCCGGTGTTCACCGAGCGATCCCCGTGTCCTGCACCGCCCAACCTCTCGCTCAACACCCGTCGATGAGCTTGCCCGCGCC
>JBBSVG010000814.1:0-1439 GCA_038233775.1 Bacteroidota bacterium
ACGCGCCGCCCGTCGGCCCGGTCGGCTTCGATGTCGGCTACAAGTTGAACACGCTGAATTACCATCCCGGCCGCCGAATCGCTTTACACATCAACATCGGATACGCGTTTTGACCGTTTATCGGAGCCTGTTGTCTTGAAACGAGCGCTCGCCCTTATCGGCAAGATCGTGCTCGGGCTCGTTGCGCTGATTCTCGTCCTCGTTGTCACCGTGCTGCTGCTGTCGCAGACGCGGTGGGGCAAGGAGAAGATCAAGCAATTCGCGCTCGGCAAGCTCGACGGGATGTTCGCCGGCAAGGTCGAGATCGACCGGCTGGGCGGCAACCTGTTCGGCACGCTCGTGCTCGACGGCGTTCGGGTCAGCGACGACCGGGGCGCGCTGTTCGTCTCGATCAAGCAAGTCGCGCTCAACTACGATCTGCTCGATCTGCTCGACAACGCCGTTTCGCTCGACAAGCTCGAACTCATTCAACCGAACGTCACGCTGATCCAGTACGCCGACTCGTCATGGTCCTATGAACATCTGCTCGAACCGAGCCAGGCGGCCGACACGACGACAGGCGGGCCGTTCAACTGGCGGACTCTAGTCGATGAAGCCCGCATCCGCGACGGGCAGGTGACGTGGCGCGTGCTGCTGCCCGACACGCCCGACCCGGTCCGCCGCTTCACGAATCTCGACCTCGGCGGCGATTTTACTTACAGCAAAGATGGGCTTGAACTCGGGCTCGACAGCCTGAACACGACCGTCGGCTGGCACGACTTGGGCCGCGTGCATCTGGCGACGGCCTTAACGCTCGACACGACCGGCGTCCTGCGGCTGAGCGGGACCGAGATCCGCACGCCGCGCTCGTCGGTCGATCTGGCGCTGATGCTGACCGGAATCGGCGCTGGCGGGCAGGGTGAACCGATCCGCTTCCAGACCAGCGTTCGGGCCGATTCGCTCACGCTGGCCGAGATCGAACCGTTCCTGCCCGACACGCTCGCCGTTCAGGGCAACCCACGCTTCACGCTCCGCGCCTCAGGCTCGCTGACGGACATCGCCTACGAGCTGCATACCCACATCCCGCACGGCGGTCGGGCCGATCTGACCGGCACGCTCGGCTTGCCGGTCGCCGCTGCGGACGCGCACACGCCGGCCGACACGACGCTGCGCTACGCCGCCAAAGGCCGGGTGCAGAATCTGAACATCGGCTTCCTGACCAAGAAACCCGACCTGCCGACCGACCTGACCGGCCGAATCGACCTGGCTGGCGTCGGCACCGACCCGAACCGGCTGCAACTGAAGCTCGACGCCGATCTCGCGCCGAGCCGCATTGTTCAGTTCCAACTCGGCTCGACCACGCTCCACGGCGAACTCTCCGCTGGCGTGCTCGACTTCGACACCGATGCGGGCGTGCCGGGCGGGCGGATTCGGGCCAACGGTTGGCTGACGCCGTTCGC
>JBBSVG010000815.1:0-1439 GCA_038233775.1 Bacteroidota bacterium
CGGTCGCCTGCCGCTGACCGCCGCCGAGACGGGTCGGCTGTTCGATGGTCGGCCGACCCGACCGTTCACCCCGCCCGCGCCCCGCGCCTTTTTATCCGACACGCTTCGGGTCCGTCCCCGCTTCGGCACCCCCGCCGCCCCGCTCCGCTTCGTCCGTCCCTAAAACCGGATGGCGAGGCCGAGGGTGGGGAGAATGGGCAGCGCGTAGGTCGGTTTGCGCTCGAGTGTGACGGTGCCGCGAGCGAAATCCTGCCGGACGAAGTAGTCGTAGGCGACGACGTTGCGGTGGTTGGTCAGGTTGATCACGTCGAGATAATAGGCCCACTCGCCGCCCCAATGCCGGGTCGTTCGGGTCAGCCTCGCGTCGAGCCGATAGGTTGCCGGTTTGCGGGCGGCGAACAGGTTCTGCTCCGGGCCGTAATCGAGGTTGAAGACGACGCGGCCGTCGCGGTCGGTCAGAATCTCGGCGTGCGGCCGACCGAGCGAGTCGGTGAACGTGAGCGTGCGCGGCGTGATCCCGACCGGTTCGGTGATTGGCAGACCGCTGCCATAGCTCGCCCGACCGCCTAAATCCCAGCCGCGACCCAATCGCCACGACGCGACGAGGTTCAGTGTGTGTCGCTGGTCGAAGACGAACGGAACCGTCGTAGCCGGTTCTGTGTACGTCCCGCGCTCGCCGACGACCGTCACGGCCGCCCGGTGCCGCTCGCTTTTCGAGAACGAATACGACAGCCAACCGCTGAGTCGGGTCGCAGCGTGGGTCGAGCTTTTGTCCAGCAGGATCTCGAACCCATCGGCCCGACCGCTCGCGTCGTTGACCGGTTGCAGCCCGAGCCGAATCTGTTCGACGTCGGGGACGACGCGCCAGTTCTCGCGCCGGTTGTAATCGAGCCCGACGCCGTCGATGGGCGTGACGAGCGGCGGGTTGAAACCGCCGGTCAGCGACCGGTCGGGCAGCCCTTTCCGCTGGACGATCAGGTCGGCGAACGACTTGTGGTAGGCCTCAACCCGAACCCGCAGTTCGTCGGTCAGCGCCCGTTCGACGCCTAAAATGGTGTGGATCGACCGCTCGGCGCGGAGCGATTGGATCGCGCTCGCCGACGAAAACAGGTCGAAGAACGCGGTCTGATCGAACAGCTTTTCGTAACCCGGCGACTGGTAGAACACGCCCCACGCGGCCCTGACAGTGGTCAGCGGCGTCGCGGCGAGGCTGATGTTCAGTCGCGGCGAGACGGTTGTTCGGTTGATCAGCCGGTAGTGATCGAGCCGCAGGCCGGGTTGGACGAAAAGGCGGCCGATCTGGACCCGGTCCTGACCGAACAGGTGGAAGCGGTAATAATCCTTCGCTTGATCGATCTCTCGCGGCAGCCGACCGAAGCGCGATTCGATGTCGCGCAGGAACGCTTCCGATTCCTCGGACAGCACCAGTTTGCCAGCCA
>JBBSVG010000816.1:0-1438 GCA_038233775.1 Bacteroidota bacterium
AATTTTCATAGGCGCGCATCATTTCGGGCAAATCGTCGCTGCGGAACGGGCGGAGATGGCCGCGTGTGCCGCGCTCGTCGGGGAACAGCGCGGGCAGAATCCGGTAGCGCAGCACCTCGCTGACGACGGCGTAGCCGTAGCCTTCGTAGAACCGATGGTTGAACGGGTAGAGGCCGGAGAGCGCCGTCCCGCTGCGGTCAATCTGGCTCAGCGCCTCGGTCAACAGCCGCCGGGCGACGCCCTGTCGCCGGTTGTACGACGAAACTGCCACGCCGCCGATGCCCGCCATCGGCACCGGGCGACCGCCGATCCAGATCTCGTAGGGCAGGATCGTCAGGCAGCCGCGCAGTTCGCCGGTCTGCTCGTCCGCCTCGACGAGCGTATCCGACCAATCGCGCCTGGCGTTCGGCCGCAGCCGGTCGCGCCGCTCAGCCAGCGGCATCGGGCCGGGAAACGCCTCCAGCCGTAGCCGCGCAAGGCCGTCGAGATCCGCCTCGGTCGCCGGTCGAATCATGTCGGATTCAGATGTTTGATGGGCGCGGCAGCGCCGTTCATGGATTCGACAAGCTCACCACGAACGGCGAATAGCGGTGCGGGTCGAGGTCGTCAGGAGAGCGTTCGCAGGCCGCGCCAGGCGGCGACGGTGAGCGGATCGCGCAGCGGCGAGATGGGCGGGTGATAGAGAAAATCCTGCTCGGCAAGCTCGGCAAGCGTCAGTTTTTGAGCGATGGCGAGCGCGAGGATATCGGCTCGGAGCGCCGAGCCGGGCGGACCGATGAACGAGCCGCCGAGGAGTCGGCCGCTGCGTCGGTCGTGGACGAGCGCCGTCGTCAGCTTGCCCGCGCCGGGCAGCGACGGAACGTGGTTCCAGCCGGTCGAAACGGTCAGATCGGCGTGCAGCCCGGCTTTCGTCGCCTCGGCCAGCGTCACGCCGGTAGCGGCGACTTCGAGGCCGAACAGGTGGACGCCAGTCGTCCCGAGCGCGCCGGGGAAGCGGGTCGGACCGTGTCGGCCACCGGCGGCGTTCGTCCCGGCGACCTGCGCTTGGCGGTAGGCCAGATTCGCCAGCGGCAGATATGCCGGGCGGTTGGTGGCAAGCTGCGTCGTTTCCGCGCAATCGCCGACGGCGTAGATCAGTTCGTCGGAGGTCTGTTGCCGCGCGTTGACTCGGTACGCGCCGGTTTCGCCGAGTCGCAGCCCGACCGCCGTGCCGAGCGACACGTTCGGGGCGACGCCGATGGCGACGATGACGAGATCGGTCGGCAGCCGCTCGGTCGCCGTTTGGACCGCGCAGACTTGACCAGCGGCGTCGGTTTCGAGCCCGGTGATCGTCGCGTCGCCGATCCAGCGGACACCGTCGCCGGTCAGCCGCTCGACCAGCACCGCGCCGAGCGCCGGTTCGATGACGCGGGCCATCGGCAGCGGCAAGCGGTCGATG
>JBBSVG010000817.1:0-1432 GCA_038233775.1 Bacteroidota bacterium
CTACACCCAAGGCAACGGGATGTTCGCCTTTCTGGCTATCGGCATCACGCAGGTATTGGCCGGTCGGCTGCACCGGGCGACCGGATGGCTGCTGGCTTTTGTCGGGGTCGCGGCGCTCTACTTCATCGGCTACCACCCGGTTGCGGGTCATCCGAGTGTCACTCAAGCGCTCGCCCATCCGGTCAACTTACTAACCTATCTCGTTACGCTGATCGGCGCGTGTTGGTCTTGGTCCGCTGATCCTTATCAGGCGGCGGTTTTGCCAGCAATGCTGATCGGGATGGCGATGTTCGCCGGGGGACTTTTGTCGCTGGCAACGCCGCTGGCCCGACGACACGCCGGGGTTCAAGGCGGTATCCTCTATGTGCTGGCTACCGCAGGGGCGCTTTCGCTGGGCAGGGCGGGGTTCGGGCTAACAACCGCCCTCTCGTCGCGCTATCGCATCCTGTCGCTGCTGATGCTGGCGCTCCTCTATCTGGCGATGCTGAATCTGACGGAGTGGCGCCTGTGGCTCCGCATCGTGGCGGGTGCCGCGCTCGCCGCGCTCGCAATCAACCTCTCGTCAATCGTCGTCTTCAGGCCATTGCTCTCGCAACAACGCACGTCAGCGATGAACGGGCTTCGCATCTGGAAAGCCACTGGGGTGGGTCTGGCTTATCCGGCAGACGCTCAACACAGGGCAGATTCGCTCCTGACCGGGGCGCTCAGGCAGGGCATCTACCGGTTGCCACCGGAGGCTCGGTTGGTTGTCCCCCCACAAGTAAGGGCTCAGTCGGCCAACGATAACTCGGTCTCCGTTGGCAGCGACATCTGGTCAGCAAGTCTCGGAGATCGATCCTCGACCCGCCGATAATCGCCCCGCGAGAGCCATTTCTCCAGCAGACAGTAGAGCACAATGAACAGGTAGCGCGACCCCATCTCGTGCAGCTTCAGCTTCGAGATGCCGGTCTTGCGGTTGATCCACGCGTTCGGCACGACGGCGTAGCTATAGCCGCGCACGATAGCCTTCAGCGGCAACTCGACCGTCAGGTTGAAGTGGTGACTGAGCAGCGGTTGCACGCCCTGAATGACGTCGCGCCGATAGAGTTTGAACGCATTCGTCACGTCGTTGTAGCGCAGCCCGAACAGCAGCCGAATGCCGGTGTTGACGATCCGGTTGATCGCCCGCTTGAAGGCGGGGTAATCGACCACCTCGCCACCGCGACTGAAGCGCGAGCCGAACACACAATCGACGTTCTCTCGCTGCATCGTCCGCCAGTAGCGCACAAGATCTTCGGGACGGTCGGAGGCATCGGCCATGTAAACGGCAACCGCGTCGCCGGTGGCGGCCTCCAGGCCCCGGCGGACGGCGAGGCCGAAGCCGTGGGCCGGACCGTTCGTGACGACGCTTAGCGTCGGGTACCGAACCATGCGCGCTTCGAGAATCGGGACC
>JBBSVG010000818.1:0-1420 GCA_038233775.1 Bacteroidota bacterium
AGAACCCGATTCCAGACTTCTCTGAATACCGCTCTGAGCGCGGCGTCGGGCGGCGCTTATCTTTGACCAAATCCCGACTATCGAACCGCCGCTCCGACCTCGCCTGCCATGCCGACCCACGTTCACGCACCCGACGAACCGACCGCCGACGGTCCGCCGCTGATCACCCTGGCCGATATCCAAGCGGCGCGCGGTCGGATCGCCCATTTGGTCAAGCTGACGCCGGTGGATCAGTCGATCAGCCTGACGAAGTTAGCCGGGGTCGAGGTCTGGCTGAAGCTGGAGAACTTCCAGTGTACCGGCTCGTTCAAGGCGCGCGGCGCGGCCAACAAGATGAGCCAGTTGACGCCGGACGAGCGGGCGCGCGGCGTGGTCGCCTTCTCGGCCGGAAACCACGCGCAGGGCGTCGCTTGGGCGGCGACGGCGCTGGGGATTCGCTCGACGGTGTTCATGCCCGAGTCGGCCCCGCCGGTCAAGGCCGCCGCGACCCGAGCCTATGGCGCCGAGGTCGTGCTCTCCGGCGAGACGCTGGCCGACGCGGGCCGGGCAATGGAAATCTACCGCGCCGAGCACGACGCGGTCCTGATCCACCCGTTCGACGACCCACTGATCATCGCCGGACAAGGAACGCTCGGGCTTGAACTGGTCGAACAAATCGCCGATTTAGGCGAGGGCGACACGGTCGTTGTCCCCATCGGCGGCGGCGGCCTCATCTCCGGCGTGGCGACGGCGTTGAAGGCGCTTCGTCCCGGCATCCGCATCGTCGGTGTGCAGGCCGAGGGCGCCGACGCGGCCTACCGGACGTTCCGCGACGGGCAGATTCAGTACGAAAACGCGCCGAGCACGATTGCCGACGGGATCGCGGTCAAGTCGCCGTCTGAGCTGACCTGGGCGCACATCCGGGCGCGGGTCGATGATGTCGTGACCGTGACCGACGAACAGATCGGCCAAGCCATCGTGCTGCTGATCGAGCGGGCGCGGGTCGTGGCCGAGGGCGCCGGGGCGGCAGCGGTCGCCGCTGTCGTCGCGGGCAAGGTTGGGTCGAGCCGCAAGGTCGTCCCGTTGGTCTGCGGCGGCAACATCGACCCGCCGCTGATCGTCCAGTTGCTCGGCAAGCGACTCGCCAGCGAAGGCCGCATTCTCCGGCTGACGGTCGAGATCTCCGACCGACCCGGTGGCCTTGCCGGACTCCTCTCGCTGCTGGCCGACCTGCGGGCGAACGTGCTCGACGTCGTCCACGACCGGTTCGGCATCGGCGTCGGACTCGGCCGCACCGGCGTCGAGATCTCGATGGAGACGCGCGGACCGGAGCACGACCAACTCATCATCGACCGCCTCCACGCCGCCGGCTACCCCGAACGCCGCAGCCGATGAGATCAAGTCTCGAAAACCGGTGTGCAGCCGAAGCAAATCTCCGTTC
>JBBSVG010000819.1:0-1410 GCA_038233775.1 Bacteroidota bacterium
CGACGAGGCCGTGGGCGCGGCGGTCGGTGCGGCCACCGGGGCGGGCGACGCGGACACTTCGGCCCATTGCGAGACGGCGGCAGGGGCAGGCGAAGTCGGGGCAGACGGTTCGGGTTGGGTTGAGCGCGTCTTGAGATGGGTCAGCAGATCGCCCTTCGTCACCCGTCCGCCGACGCCGGTGCCCGGCACCCGGTTGAGTTCAGCGTCGGACAAGCCTTCCTTCGACGCGATGGTGCGGACCAGCGGCGAGAGGAAGCGCGGCTTCTCCCCCGACGACGGCGCCTCGGCTGCCGGTTCATCCATCGACATCTCGGCCACAGGCTCGGTCGAAGCCGCAGCCGGAGCGGGCGCAGCGGCGGGTGACGAGCCGATGGCGGCGTTCACGTCCGTCTCGATCCGAGCGATGACGACGCCGACCTCGGCCGTCTCGCCCTCGCCGAGCAGCCGTTCGGCCAAGCGGCCGGCGCTCGGGGACGGCACCTCGGAATCGACCTTGTCGGTCGAGATCTCCAGCACCGTCTCGTCGGGGGCAATGGCGTCGCCGACGGCTTTGTGCCAGCGAAGAACCGTCCCCTCGGTGATGGACTCGCCCATCTTGGGCATGACCATGTCGATCAACATCGCGAAACCTGTGGTCCGGTGAGTAAAAAATCAGCCGACGAGCGGCGGGGTCTGTCGCCAGAGGGTGAACCAGCGGCGGGTGTACGGGATCAGGCTATAAGCCATCACGGCGAGCGAGGCGACGATCAGGACGAGCCGAACGGTCGCTTTAGGCGCCCATTCGGGATACGCCGAAGCGGGCAGCGTGACAGCCAGAATCAGCAGCGAGAGCAACATGACGGCGATCTTGCCCGGCCAGATGCTCGCCAGCACCAGCCCGCGTCCCCGGCGCATGATCACGCCGCCAACGAACAGGTACACGTCGCGCAGGATGACCAGTCCGACGAACCAGAGCGGCAGCTCGCCCAGATAGATCAGCCCGATGCATACGGCGGCGATGCCGAGTTTGTCAGCCGTCGGATCGACGATCTTGCCCCAGTCGGACACCTGATTCAGCGCGCGGGCGAGGAACCCGTCGAGCGCGTCGGTCAGTCCGGCGAGCAGCATCCAGCCGAGCGCCACCCAGCGGTTGTCGGCCAGCAGCGAGAGCAGGATCGGGACACAAATCCCGACGCGGGCCACGCTGAGCAGGTTGCTCGCTGTCCAGACCGGACCGCTGAGGTCGGCTGGCCGTTCGATGGGGGTCCGGTTGTCCGTCGCTTGGTCCCTCCCGACTTTTGATCAACCCGACGAAATAAAACCCACTCTTTCTGAGCCGGACGGCGGCGGCGGCTCCGTTCATGGATTCGACAAGCTCACCACGAACGGAGAACCACGGACTCTTGCACACCGATTTTCAAGAACGGCTAC
>JBBSVG010000820.1:0-1410 GCA_038233775.1 Bacteroidota bacterium
CAGCACGGCGTTGGTCGAGCCACCCAAGACCATGACAAACGTGATCGCGTTCTCGAACGCCTCGCGGGTCAGGATGTCCTTCGGCGTGATCCGCTCGCGCAGCAGCCGGACGACCGCTTGACCGGCTTCGTAGCACTCCTCTAACTTCCGCGACGTGACGGCCGGCGTGCTCGACCCGCCCGGCAAACTCATCCCGAGCGCTTCGATGGCCGAGGCCATCGTGTTGGCCGTGTACATCCCACCGCACGAGCCCGCCCCCGGAATCGCGCTCGACTCGACTTCCTTGAACTCCGCCCGGCTCATCTTACCCGACTGGACCTGTCCGACCGCCTCGAACACGCTGACGATATCGACATCGCGGCCGCGACAGATGCCGGGCAGGATCGTCCCGCCATACACAAACACGCTCGGGACGTTGACCCGCGCCAGCGCCATCAGGCAGCCGGGCATGTTCTTGTCGCAGCCGCCGATGGCGACCAGGCCGTCGTGGCGCATCGCGTTGGCGACGGTTTCGATGGAATCGGCGATGACTTCCCGACTCGGCAGCGAGAACTTCATCCCCTCGTGGCCCATCGCGATCCCGTCCGAAACGGTGATCGTGTTGAAGATCTGCGGCATCCCACCGCCGACGCGGACGCCTTCCTTGGCCTTCTCCGCCAGCCGGTTGATGTGCATGTTGCACGGCGTTATCTCGCTCCAAGTCGAGGCAACGCCGACGATTGGCTTGCGGAAATCGGCGTCGGTGAAGCCGACCGCGCGGAGCATCGACCGGTTCGGGGCGCGCTCGTCGCCGCCGGTGGTCATCTCGCTGCGGTATTTTAGAGACTCTTCGGGGCGTTGATCGTCGGCCATGACAGGGAGCGGACTCGTGGGGAAGGCGGGGAACCGGCGTGGCGGTAAGAAAGCGCGCCGCCGACCGAAAAGCAATCGCCCGCCGAGAATCCTTAACAGAAGCTGTCAGCGATCAGCTATAGCGGTTTTCAGAGTTGTGTGAAGTTGCGATGCCCTTTCAGGCGATCCAACCCCTCCCCATCGGGGAGGTGGCGCGACAGCGCCGGTGGGGCGTCGTTGTTGGCCCGGCTGACTCAACGACGCCCCCCGCTCGGCTGCCGCCGGCTGCCCCCCGGCGGGGGGCGGTTGGGTCCGCATCACATTCAAACCTCTCCGAACACCGCTCTATCAGCCGTCAACTCACGGCAACAGAAGCTATCAGCCGTCAGCTCACGGCAGGAAGCGGCAACGGACGCTGTTGGTGGCGGCGGCTCTGTTCATGGGTTCTGCGGTAGCGTTCCGCCACCGCCCAAGCTCACCACGAACGGAGATATAGGGGCGCTTGAACCGATGGATTCGGCGTGAGACCCTTCACTTCGTTCAGGGTGACAGGCAACGGCGGACGGCAAGAACGCCGAG
>JBBSVG010000821.1:0-1406 GCA_038233775.1 Bacteroidota bacterium
CAGACCGGGACCGAACACGGTTTCGATCAGCGACCGGTGCAGCCGCTCGAACAGCGTCGCGGCGTGGCTGTCGGCCGAATACGCGCCGTCCCAAGCGGCGAGCAAGTCGCGCTCAGGTCCGGTCGGGAGCCGGTCGAGCAGACGCGGTTTGAACGCCCGGACGCGGAGGCTGACCGTGTCGAGTTGCAGCCGCCGGAACTCGTCGAGCGTGAGGTGGTCCGATGCGGCGAGGGTTTCGGTGATTCGGTCGAGCCGATACGACGGCATCGTCAGGTTCGCCAAGATGGGCGCGCCGGGCAAGGTCACAGGATGGTTGGCCGAGGCGCAGAAGCCGCGCTCGGGGTCGCGCTCGACCGGCAATTCCTCCGGCGGAACCAGTCCGCGCCAGCGATGCTCGGGTTCCCAAGCGGCGACCGGATACAGCCCGCTCCAGCCCGGCTTCCGCTGCGGCACGGCGCCAGCCGTCTGCAACCCGATGTGCCCGGCGTCGTCGGCCAGCGCCCAGACGAGCGACGGCAGGGCGACTTCGCGCAGCAGCGGGATGGCTTCGTCAACGCTCGCTGCGGTTTGCGTCCGCAGAATCCCGGTGATCGACGCGGCCAGCGGGGCGCGGTTGCCGACCCAACAGAACGCCAGCAGATCGCCCGAAACGCGCGGGTCGCCCTCGATCACGCCGAGGTCCGTCTCGAAGTAGGACACTTGGAGCGGCTCGGCGCCCTTCCGTAAGATCGTTTCCCGACGTTCGGTCGGCTGGACGAACCCCTCGCCCCGGCGGATTTTGCCAGCTTCGCAGCGCTCGACGACGTAATCGCACGCGTCCATGAACGAGTAGGTGATGCCCCACGCCAGCCGTCGGTTGCGCCCGGCGACGACGCCCGGCACGCCCGGCAGCGTCGCGCCCTGGATTTGCTCGTCGGGCAGCCGGATCGTCGCCTCGGCCCAGATCGCGGGCAATCGGCCGATCTCCAAGTGCGGATCGTTGGCGAACAGCGCGTGGCCGGTGGCGGATTTGCGCGGCGAGACGACCCAGTTGTTGCTCGCCAGCGCTTGCGGCAGCCGACCGAGCAGCGACCAGACCGGCGCGGGCAGCGGTGGCGCGAGCCGGACGCCGCGTAGCAGGTCGAGGTCGATCCCGTCGAGCGCGGGACCGAACAGATCGCGCAGTTTCTCTCCCGAGACGCCCGCTTGGACCGCTTGGACGAGTCCCTTTTCCATCTCGGCCTGCGTCTGCAACAGGCCGAGAAAGCTCATCAGCTTGATGACGAGGCCCAGATCGGTCGGTCGCCACGGTTCGGGGCGGAGGCCGACGAGCGTCAGGTCGAGCGGTCGGCGGTGCGTGGCGATCCAGCGGTTGACGCCGTCGCAGTAGCCGTCCACCTGCGCCCGAATGTCCGGCGCCAGCAGGG
>JBBSVG010000822.1:0-1400 GCA_038233775.1 Bacteroidota bacterium
CGATGCCGACCGAGATCGCGTAGGCCAGTCCCTCAATCCGATGACCGATCCCCAGCGCCGCCACCGGGGCCGGACCGAAGCGGGTCAACATCGGCACGAGTGCAACGTAGATGAGCGAAAAAAAGACTTCGGCGACGGCAATCGGCGCCCCGAGCCGTGCCGTGTGTCGCAGTTCGGCCCAGCCGGGCAGGCGGAACGGGCCGGTCGGGAGCAGCCCGCGCCGACGCAGCAGCCAAATGCCGAGCCCGAGGCCGACGGCGTTCGTCGCGACGGTTGCCAGCGCCACGCCGAGGATGCCGAGCGGCGGGACGGGTCCGAAGCCCCACATCAGCAGCGGATCGAGCCCGAAGTTCAGTCCGACGAACAGCCCCACCAGCGCCATCGGCGTGACCGTGTCGCCCGCCGCCCGGAAGATCGACTCGACGGCGATAAAACCGGAGATCGCCGTGTAGCCGAGCAGAATCGTCCCGAGATACACCGTCGCATCGCGCACCGTCGCCGGGCCGAACCCCTGGGCGACGAACAGCGGACCGATCAGCGGCAGTCCGACGAGCGCGGCGGCGAGGGCGACGAGCGTCGCCAGCCAGAGGCCTGTCGCACCGACTTGCTGCGCGGCTACCGAGTCACCGGCGCCCCACAGCCGGGCGGCGCGGGCGACGGTGCCGACCGAGGCGGTGTGGGCCAGACCGTTCAGTATCCAGTACACAAACGACCCGGCCCCGACCGCCGCAAGCGCCGGGGTGCCGAGCTTGCCGACCCAGTACAGATCGGTCAGGTTGAACAGCAGCGCCAGCACCATCGCGCCCATCGACGGCAGCGCCAGCCGCGCGATGGCCCGGACCAGTGTGCCCTCGATCACGCGCTGTCCATCCGCCATGCCGATTCCCGCGTATCCGTTTTGTCCGCCGAACCGACCGCCGCGCCGCACGATTCGGGCCGGGCAGGGGCGGCGAACGGGGTCGGCATACAATTGGTTCAGCCCGCAGACGTGACCCCGATCATACGGCAGTTGCGTTCGACCGATTTCCGCTGTAAGTTACACAATCACAAGTTTCACCGCCTGACCGAAGCATCGTGGCCGACCGTCGGTCGCAACGATGTGTCGGGTTCTCCTGACAGACACCCACCGCATGAATCGCATCGCAGGCTTGATGGGGCTGCTGCTGCTCGTCGTCGTTGGAAAGACATGGGCACAGAGCCCGGCTTGGCGCGCCGTCAGTCGCGACGACGTGACGGTCTGGGCTGCGCCCGGCATCGACGCGGAGGACGCGACCTCGGCGTTGCAGGTCGTCGCCTCGACCCGGATCGAGTTGCTCCGCGATTTCCAGTTCACCCGGCGACCGGTCACGGTCTATCTCTACGCCACCGTCCGCGATTACCGGGCGGCGACGCGGCGACCG
>JBBSVG010000823.1:0-1399 GCA_038233775.1 Bacteroidota bacterium
CCCGCTGCTGCTCGAACGTCAGATCGGCGCCCCGGTGCGGACCGATGGGCATAACGTTCGTCGCGCCGTCACATAGGAAAATCCCGGTGCCGCCGAGGGCAACTTTGGTCATGTGATGGGCGAAATCGCAGACCGGATGCGCCATCGTTTGGTAGAGCGCCGTGATCCCGCACGAAGCGGTGTAATCATACGTCCCGAAATGGGCGGCGACGCAGCGCCCCTCGCCCGCCCGGACGATCCGCATCAGCGGGTTGCGCCCGTCCTCGTCCATGATGATCTGCGTCGCCTCGACCATCGTCTCCATCTTCAGCGCGCCCGGTTCCAGCCCGTTGGCGTGCTCGATCAGCTCGAACAGCCGGACCAGCGCCGTCATCTGCTCCGTCAGCGTGACTTTGGGCAGCATGACGACGAAGTTGTCGGGCAGCTTGCCGCCGGTGCGGGCGAGGAGTTCGGTCAGGAACAGGTCGAGCGTGCGGACGCCGCGTGCCTTCAGGTCTTCGGTGAACGGCTTGATGCGGATGCCGATGAACGGCGAGAGCGTCCCTTTTTCCATCCCGAGCGCGACTTCGCCGGCGGCCTTGATCGCGGTCGCGTCCTCTTCGTCGTCGGGCCGGTTGCCGAACCCGTCCTCGAAATCGACCCGAAAATCCTCAACCGGCTCGGTTTCGAGCTTGTGGACGATCCGGTTGTAAATATCATACGCCAGTCCGCCCAACTCACCGCGCCGCTCGTCCGGCGTCATGCGGTCGAGTTTCGCGGTCAGCGCGGCGATCCCGGCGAGGCTCGTCGGCAGCGACTCGTGGCCCGGCCAGCGGAGAATGGTTGCCAGATCGACGAACGACGGCGCGTTCGTCCGCAGGTTGCCGAGCGCGATCTCGCCCATCCGGCGACAGGTGTCGGCTTTGAACAGGTTCGCGCCGCCGTACACCGTGTGGACCGGCTGCCGGTCGGCTCGGTCGCCGGGATACGTTTGCTGGAACCGGCGGTTGGCGACGCCGAGATCGCCCAAGAGCGCGTCTCGCCTGTCGGCCGGAATGCTGAGTTTCATGGAATCGAGCAAAAAGCGAAATCACCCAATCAGAGCGGGATTTCGCGGTTGACGTTCTTGTAGTAGAGGTAACGGGAAGCGACCGGACCCGTCGCGTAGAACGATTGCGGCACGTACGGCCCCATCCAGATGAAGTCGCCCGCCTCGACCTCCATCCACTCGTCATCGAGGAAATAGACGCCTTTTCCTTCGAGAAAGAGCAACCCATGCTCCATCACGTGCGTCTCGACATACGGCAGCGAGAAGCCCGGTTCGAACGCAAAAATGTTCATCGCGAGATCGAACGGCAGCTCGTCGGGCAAGAGCATCTGCAAACGGGCGCCGGGAATGTTCATCCACACGTCGGCCGGA
>JBBSVG010000824.1:0-1377 GCA_038233775.1 Bacteroidota bacterium
CTTCGTCGATCAGCGCTTGAAACCGGTCGTGGGCGACGATGGTCAGCCGATCCACCGCCGGGACGCCGACGCGCTTGCCGTAGGGCAGGCGCAGCCCTCTGCCGACCGATTGTTCGACCAGCGTCCTGCTGTTGGCGGCCCGCAGCGGGACGATGGTGTCGAGGTTCGTCACGTCCCAGCCTTCCTTCAGCATGTTGACGTGGATGACGATCTCGGTCGGCTCGTCGGGATGCTCGACGGCGAGCAGCCGCTGGATCGTCTCGTCGTCCTCGGTGCCGCTCTTGCCCGAATGGACAGTCAGCACCTTGCCCCGGTAGGCGCCGTGGTGGAACGCGTCGCCTTCGATCTGCCGCTTCAGCGCCTCGGCGTGGGCCACGTCTCGGGCGACGATGAGCATGAACGGTTTGACGACGGGTCGGCCGTTCGTCTGGGCGTAGGTCAGCAGTTCCAGTTTGGCGTGCTCGTGCAGTTGGATGCCGTCGTCGAGCTTGTCGCGCTCCAACTCATCGTCGGTGCGGGTGGTCGGGTCGTAATCGGTCCGCGTGACGGCGGTCGGTTCCTTGACGAACCCGTCGCGCAGGGCGTGCGGCAGGCCGTAGGAATAGAGGATGTTCCTGAACGGCACCGGTCCGCCGCTGGTCTCGACGTGCGGCGTGGCCGTCAGTTCGAGGCCCAAGATCGGGTTCAACTCGTTCAGCACCCGCACGCCGGCCGAGGCGCGGTAGCGGTGCGATTCGTCCATCAGCAGCACCAGATCGTCGAGCTTGGCGAGATACTCGAAGTACGATTCGCCGACGTACTCGCTCAGCCGTTTGATCTTCGGCGACCGGCCGCCGCGCACCTCGGTGTTGATCTTCGAGATGTTGAAAATGTTGAGGTGAATGCCTGCCGCTTGGCCGAACAGGTCGGCTTCGCGGATGCCGCGCCCGCTCTCGTAATTGTCGCCGGTGATCAGTTCCGGCGGACTCGCCGCCAGTTCGCCGATCCCCTGAAAGACATATTTCGCCGTCCCCGGCGTGAAGTCGGCGATCAGCTTGCGGTAGATCGTCAGGTTCGGCGCGAGCACGAAGAAGTGGCGGACGCCGTGCTCCAAGTGCAGATACGCGATCATCGCGCCCATCAGCCGCGTCTTGCCGACGCCCGTGGCGAGCTGAAAACAGAGCGACGGGAAGGCGCGCTCGAAGTCGGTCACGCTGGGGAACTCGGCCCGGATCGCGGCCAACGCGGCGGCGAGATCGGTCTGCCGACCGGGCGGGACGAGTTGCGTGATCCGGTCGAGCCGCTCCAGCGCTTCCCGCTGCGGCGTCCGCAGGCTCAGACGGCCCGCAATGGCGTTCAGGTGGCGACTCATAACGGCCTCGGGCGTTGGGTGGAGAC
>JBBSVG010000825.1:0-1352 GCA_038233775.1 Bacteroidota bacterium
GAGCACCTCGCCGCAGAGGAACAGGCCGGGATGTCGGCGCGACTGCAAGGTGGACGGATCGACCTCGTCGAGCGCGACGCCGCCAGCGGTCGCTTCGGCTTTGGAGTAGCCTTTGGTCGCGACGACGGGCACCGGGCCATCGGTCAGCCAGCGGACGAGGCGTTTGCGGTCGTCTTTGCGGAGCGCATCGAGCCGGGTCGCGCCGTCGATGGCGAGTTGGCCGAGCAGCCAATCGGCGAACCGGTTGGGCAGCAGCCGACCGAGCGTGCCGCCGAGCGTCCGGTCGGGATGGCGCCGCCCGGCGTCGAGCAGCGCGGTTTCCAGACCGCCGAGCGCGAGGTCGGGCAGCCAATCGGCGCGAAGCTGGATCGTGTCGTCATCCCAACCGAGCCGTTCCCAGTGGCGACTGACGTTCAGCGCGGCGGGTCCGCTGAGGCCAAAGTGCGTCACGAGCGTCGAACCGGCGACGGCGAGCAGCGGCTTGTCGCCGCGATGGAGCGTCAGCCGGGCGGGCAGCGTGACGCCCATCAGCGCGCGCGGCATCGGGCCGTCGAGCACGAGCGGCGTCAGCGCGGGCGATTGGCGGACGAGTCGGTGGCCGAGTCGAGCGAGCAGCTCGAGGCCGGTGCCGTCTGAGCCGGTCGTCGGATACGAGCGCCCACCGGTGGCGACGACGACGGTCGGCGCGGCGAGCGTGCGGCGGTCGGCCAGCGTGAGCGCGAACCCGTCGGCCGTCGGCGCAAGTTCGGTGACACGGGCGCCGGTCGTGAGTTCGACGTGCAGCGTGCGGAGCCGAGCGAGCAGCGCGTCGAGGACCGTTCGGGCGTCGTCGGTGGTGGGAAACAGCTTCCCGGTCTCGGGTTCGGGGCGAAGCACGACGCCGAGCGCAGCGAAGAAGGCGACGGTTTCGTCGGCCGAAAACGCCCGCAGAATTCGGCGAATCACGTTCGGCGAACCGCTGGTGTTGAACTGTTTTTCCGTCACGGTTTCGTTGGTCACGTTGCAGCGTGTCCCGCCGGACATCAGAATCTTGGTTCCCGGCCGAACGTTGCCCTCGAGCAAGCGGACGCGGGCGCCAGCTTCAGCCGCCGAGATCGCCGCCATCAACCCGGCCGCACCGCCGCCGACCACGATCACATCCGCCATACGCGCTCAATCCGCTAAAACCGTCTGAATCTTGCCTTCTTGCCGCTATCGTCAGAGCCGGGCGGCGGCGGCGACTCCGTTCATGGGTTCGACAGGCTCACCACGAACGGAGATCGTTTGTCGCTTGCCCATCGGATTTCACGAAGCAATCTCACCGTCTCTCGCCCGCGCACACACCCTGCCAATGACCCGACTGCTGCCGCTGC
>JBBSVG010000826.1:0-1349 GCA_038233775.1 Bacteroidota bacterium
CAGCGGCAGCGATTCGGCGGGTTGGGCGGACATAGCGGTCGTCTCAGCTGGTGGCTTGGCTGTCGGCGGTCGGGTCGTGACCATCACGCAACAGGGCTCCGAATTCGGTGGTCAGGGCGGTCTGCACCCGGCGCAGGACGGTATCGGCGTCGGCGTCGGTCAGGGTCCGGTCGTCGGCGCGCAGATCGAAAGTAAGCGCGATGCTCTTGTTGGCCTCGCCGAGCGCCGCGCCGGTGAAGACATCGAACGGCTCGACCCGGCGGAGCAATTCGCCGGCAGCATCTCTCGCGACGCGGACCAGCTCGCCCGCCGGCACGCTCGCCGGAACGACGACGGCCAGATCGCGGCGGAGCGCCGGGTAGCGCGGCAATGGCTGCTGTCGCAGTTCGACCGCCTCGGCGGCTCGGGCCAGCACGGCCAGATCGAGATCGGCCAGAAACACCGGTGCCCGCAGATCGAACGCTTCGGCGAGTGACTTCGGTGCCCGCATCAGGTAACCGGCGGCAGCCCCTTGCAGGTCAAGGCGTAAACCGGCTTCACCTGAACCCGTTTCGCGAACGTACTCAACCAAACCGGACTTGTCAAGAAAAATCTTAGACAGCAGTCCATCGACGATGCCTTTCAGGTCGAGTCCGTCGGTTTGGGCGGCCGATTCGTCCCACCCGTCGTGGCGCCGACCGGAGAGCGCGATGACCAACCGTTCACGCTCGTCGAATCCGGGCACCGGCCCGTCGGACGCGCCGCCGGAGGTGTAAACGCGGCCGATCTCGAACAGCCGCAGCTCGGTTTCGCCGTGGTTGCGGTTGTGCGCGACGACGCGGAGCAGACCGGGCACGAGGCTCGTCCGCAGCGTCGTCATCTCGGTGCTGATCGCGTTCAGCGTGCGAACCGGCGTCCCCTCGGCCATCAGCCCGACCATCGAGTCGCTGACGAGACTGCTCGTGATCGCTTCCCGCAGCCCGAGCCCGACGAGGGCCGTCTTGAGTCGCGAAATGAACCGGTCGTGCTCGTGCGACCGGGCCGGTCGGGCGAGGAACGGCAGCGGCGTCGTTCGGGCGGCCGGGATCTCGTCGTAACCGTGCAGCCGGGCGACTTCCTCGATCAGGTCGATCTCGCGCTCAAGATCGGGGCGAAAACCGGGGATGGCGAACGTGACGCCGTCGGGGTCGCGGCGGCGCCACTCGAGCCCGATCCGCTCGAGCAGCCCGACCATCCGCTCTTGGTGCAAGTCGGTTCCGAGCACGCGGTTGACTCGCGCCGGACGGAGTCGGACCTCGCGGACGGTTCGCCCCTGATCCACATCGACCGCGCCCGGTGCGATCTCGGCACCGGTCAGTTCGGCGATCAAC
>JBBSVG010000827.1:0-1348 GCA_038233775.1 Bacteroidota bacterium
CCCCCCCCCCCACACCCCCCGGGCCCCCCGCTTCTCGTTTGGCTGTAATCGAGTTGACTTTTATTCGGCTCTACGGGCGGCTACAGCGGGGATTCGACAAGCTCACCACGAACGGAGATTTGCTCTATCTGTACCCGATTTTCGAGACAGAGATCAGCCGCCGTGCTGGGCGCCGCCTTCGGGGTGGTCACCGACCGGGTCAATCCGGCTGCCCGGCGCGACGACGAGCCCGGCCGCGATGTGGGCACCGCGACCAACGACCGTTAGCTCGTCGGCCGTTGGCGCTTTGGGCGCGGTGCGGGCCAGCCGACCGACACGGGCATCGGCGCCGATGCGCGAGCGGCTGTCGAGGATGCTGAGTCCGACGACGGCGCCGGTTTCGATGACGACATCGTGCAGCACGACGCTGTCGCGGACGACTGCGCCGGTTTCGACGGTCACGCCGGGCGCCAGCGTTGAGCGGATGACCGTGCCCCGAATCGTGCAACCGGGCGAGACGAGGCTATCGACGACCCGGCAGCCGTCGTGCAGTCGGGCCGGGAGCCGCTGCGCGCCGTAGGTCAGGATCGGCCAGATGGCGTCGTCGAGGACGAACTTCGGCTCGGGCGGCAGCAGGTCGCGGTGCGCTGCCCAGTACGAATCGAGCGTGCCGACGTCGCGCCAGTAGCCGCCGATGTCCATTGCCCAACTGTTGCCCCGTTCGACCAGTCGCGGCAGCAGTCGGTCGCCATAATCGCGCAGCGCCGTCCCGCCGTCGGCGTCGGGCTGGGCCGCCAACTCGTCGAGCGTGTCGAGCAGCACGGCGGCGTCGTAGAGGAAAATCTCGGCCGTGACCGTCGAACCGAGCGGCTTCTTCGGCTTGTAGGCGAACGTCTTCACCCGACCATCTCGCCCGACCCGAACGTTGCCGAACCGGCTTGCTTCTCCAGTCGGCACCTCGGCCGTGACCATCGTCAGCTCGGCGCCGGTATCCAGATGGCGGTCGATGACGGTCCGGTAATCGAGCGTGTAGAGGTGATCGGCCGAGAGCACGAGCAGCAGGTCGGCGCCGTGGGCGCGGAGCAAGTTGCGGTTGCGGTAGAGCGCGTCGGCGTTGCCCTGGGCGAAGCCGCCGTCGTCGGTTTCGGCCTCGTAAGGCGGCAAGAGTTTGAGGCCGCCATAGGTCCGGTCGAGATCCCACGGCCGACCGTTCGCCAAATGCTCGGCCAGCGCGTGCGGCTGGTATTGGACAATGATCCAGACATCGTTGAGGCAACTGTGCATCGCATTGCTGAGCGGAAAATCGATCAACCGGTACAGCCCGGCGACCGGGACGGCCGGTTTCGCCCGCACGTCGGTCAGGCTCTCC
>JBBSVG010000828.1:0-1345 GCA_038233775.1 Bacteroidota bacterium
CAACTGCGTAACTCCTAACTGTAAGATCAAGCCCGTAACCGTCTGCAAACTAAACCTCCGTTCGTGGCGAGCCTGTCGAACCCATGAACGGAGCCACCGCCGCCGTCCTTTAGACACGCTCAGAACGACAGAGGCTTTGCCATTTCAGGGGTTTGATGTCCTATGGAACTGGCCGGTAAGGTTGTGCTCGTGACCGGCGGCGCCGTCAGGCTCGGCCGGGCGATGGTCGAGGAACTCGGCTCGGCTGGTGCCCGCGTCGCGATCCATTACCACACGTCCGCCGACGAGGCCGAGCGTGCCGTGGCCGAACTCGCCGAGCGCGGAATCGAGGCCGCCGCGTTCGGCGCCGACCTGCGCGACGTGTCGGCGACCGAGCGGCTAATTGAACAAGTCGCAACCCGATTCGGTCGGTTGGATGGGCTGGTCAACTCGGCCGCCCGGTTCTACGAAACGCGGTTGCCGAACGTTGAGGAAGCCGCGTTCGACGACCTGATGGCGGCGAACCTGAAGGCGCCGTTCTTCTTATCGCAAGCGGCGTATCGCGTCATGCGGCAGAACGACGGTCCCGAGCGCGGCGTGATCGTCAACTTGGCCGATGTCGGCGGTTGGCTGCCGTGGCCGAGCTATGCGGTGTACGGGCTGACCAAAGCTGGCGTCGTCATGCTGACGAAAACGCTGGCGAAGGCGTGGGGCGCGGACGGCGTTCGGGTCAACGCCGTCGCCCCCGGCGCGATCCTGCCGCCGTCGGACGGCAACGCGGCTGGGCTTGAGCAGACGATTCAGCGCTCCGCCCTCGGCCACATCGGCGAGGCCGCCGACATCGCCCGCGCCGTCCGGTTCCTCTTCGAATCACTGTTCATCACCGGCCACATTCTGACCGTCGATGGCGGTCGGCAGCTCTCAGGGTAACTTCGCCGGTCGGCCGAACGTAGGCGGGCACCGATCCATTGTCCTTCTCCCCCGCTTCCGCCCACGCCATGCCCCGTTTCGCGACCGTTCTGCTGCTGTTGCTGTTCATCGCGCCGACCGCTCGGGCGCAGGTCGTCGTGACCGGGACGATTCGCGACGGCGCGACCGGCGAATCGCTCCCAGCGGCGACGATTGAGGTCGCCGGGGCCGGGCGCGGGACGATCTCGAACACCGACGGTCGGTTCGCGCTCCGCATCGAGCAAGTGCCAGCCGAGTTGATCGTCCGCTTCATCGGCTACGAAACCGCCCGGCGCACGGTCACGACGGCGGCGGCGCTGGACATTCAACTGACCCCGAGCGCCTTCGAACTGCCCGAGCTGGTCGTCGGCAGCGAAGATCCCGGCATCGAGATCCTGCGCCGGGTGATCGAGCGGAA
>JBBSVG010000829.1:0-1341 GCA_038233775.1 Bacteroidota bacterium
CGCCAGCGCCAGCGCCAGCCGGGCGCCTTGCGAGTAACCGACAACGACCGGTCGCCCGCTCAACAGCGGCTCAAGCTGCGAGATCGTCGTGTCGAAATCGACCGCAAGCGGCGCCGACCCGTGGCCGGGCAGATCGGGCGCGAACGCCGTCACGTCGGCGCCGAGCCGGTCGGCAAGCCCGCGCCACGCGGTGCGGTCGCCGGTGAACCCGTGGAGCAGCAGCAGCGGTGTCATGCTATCCGAGCGCTCGGGCGACGGCGGCGTAGCGGCGCTGGTGGTCGGCGGGACCGGTCGAACGCTCGGTGCGGACCTCGACTAGGTGCAGTCCGCCCGATTGCAGCCCGAGCCGAACCGCGTCCGTCAGCGCGGCGGCGGTCGCGGGGCGGGTGAAGCGAGCGCCGAACAGGGCAGCTAAATGGGCGAAGTCGAGCCCGTGGGCCGTACCGAACAGCGGCTCGAACGCGTCGGTCGTCCCGGCAACCGGCAGATAGCTGAAGATCCCGCCGCCGTCGTTGTTGACCACGACGACGACGAGCGGAATCGCGGCGCGTTTGGCCGTCAGCAGCCCACCCATGTCGTGAATCAGCGCCAGATCGCCGGTCAGCAGCAGCGTCGGTTGGCCCGTCGCGGCGGCGACGCCGAGGGCGGTTGACGGCAGCCCGTCGATTCCATTGACGCCGCGATTGACGATCACGCGGCGCGACACGCCATCGGCCGGGACGAACCAATCGACATCGCGAATCGGCATCGACGACGAGACGACGAGCGCGGCGCCGTCCGGCAGCGCGGCGACGACCGTCCGGGCGATGTGCGGTTCGGTCAGATGACTCTCGGCCGCGTCGGTTTCGGCCAACGCGAGCCGGGCGGTTCGGTCCGCGACGCGCCAGCTGTCCGCCCAATCCATCGCCGGAGAATCGTCAGCGATTCTATCGGACAGATCGGTCAGTCCGCCGGTTGTGTTGCCGCTGATCAGCGTCGCCGCGAGGTGCGTCGGGTCGAACAGCAGCCCATCGTCGTTGAACAAGATCGTTTCCGGCCGACACCCGTCGAGCCATGTTTGCAGCACTTTCGAGGTCAACCCGCCGCCCAACCGAATGACGAGATCGGGCCGATGCGCGTCGGCGAACGGGGCGTGGCGGAGAATCGGGTCGTAGAGCGAGACGACGGCCTCGGGCGCCGGACCCAAGCGGAGGTTCGACGCGGATTCGGCCAAGATCGGGTAGCCGGTTTGGCGCGCGAGCCGCAGCGCGGCGTCGCTTAGTCCGTCCGATTCAGCGCGCGGACCGCAGACGATCAGGCCGCGCCGGACCGACTGCAACCGCTCGGCGACCCGGTCGAGCA
>JBBSVG010000830.1:0-1337 GCA_038233775.1 Bacteroidota bacterium
CAGCAACCCGAGGGCGACGGCGGCCAACTGGCCCCAGACGTCGCGCAGGTGCGCCCGCACGTCGCGCAGCGGCAGCGAGAGCCGGACGTACTCGACCGGCTGCCGGGCGGCGCCGATCTGGACGGCCGTCGGGTGGCGCAGGGCGACGTAAAGCAGATCGACGCCGGTCGTGGCCGAGTGGCGGATCGCTTGGCCCAACTCGCCGCGACGGGCGGCGACGATCTCCGGCCTCGTGTCGTGCCGCTCAACCCGACCGAGCAGTCCGGACGGCACATCACTGTCGGCCACCACCCGACCCTCGGTCGAGATCAGCGTCAGCCGGACGCCGAGCAGGGCGTTGAACCGGCGCAGTTGATGGTCGAGCGAGTCGCGGTCGGGACTTGTCAGCCAGCCCCGGTCGATCTGCGAAGCGACCCAGCGCGTCTCGCGGCGCATCCGATCCACCGCCTCGTCGCGCTGACTCGTGGACACGCTGTAGCCGGCGAACAGCCCGAGCACCGTCGTGCTGAGGACGACGAGCGAGAGCGTCAGCATCGTCAGCCGAACGTGCAGCCGCGAGACGAACCGGGCAAATCGAAGCAAAACCGTGTGGGTTGATGACAGCCGTCAGGCGGCTTGGAAGCGGTAGCCGACGCCTTTGATCGTCTCGATCAGCGCGTGGTGCGGCCCGAGCTTCTCGCGCACCTTGCGGACGTGGACATCGACGGTTCGGTCGATCACGACGACATCGGTGCCCCAGATCAGGTCGAGAATCTGCTCGCGAGAATACGCCCGGCCCCGGTTGCCCATCAGCAGCGCGAGCAACTCGAACTCCTTGCGGGCGAACGGGACGACCGCGCCATCGACCCGGACGGTGTAGCTCAACCGGTCGAGCACGACGGGTCCAGCCCGCAGCTCGCCGCCGGGTTCAGTGCTCGCGGGCGGCGATTGGGCGCGGCGTAGGGCCGAGCGGACTCGGGCGATCAGCGTGCGCGGCGAGATCGGTTTCCGCAGATAATCGTCGGCGCCGAGTTCAAGCCCGACGACCTCGTCGATCTCGGCGTCTTTGGCCGTGAGGAAGAGGATCGGCACTTGGCGCGTCTCGTCGCGGCGGCGGAGACGGCGGCAGACCTCGAACCCATCGACGCCGGGCATCTGCACGTCGAGCAGCACCAGATCAGGCGTTTCGGCAGCGGCCCGGTCGAGCGCCGACGCGCCGTCGGTCGCCGTCGTCACGCGGTAGCCCTCGCGCTCCAAGTTGTAGCGGACGAGCGTCAGCAGGTCGGTTTCATCATCGACGACCAAAATGTGCTCGGGCATGGCGATCTCGGGTCAGGGAAGAATCTCGGGCGGCAGGC
>JBBSVG010000831.1:0-1335 GCA_038233775.1 Bacteroidota bacterium
GGGAGTTGGGTGCGGAGCGCCGTCAACACGTCGTCGGGTGAGGCGTGGGCGGTGGTGATGTAGAGGTGCGTGCCCTGGCTGCGGTAGCGCCAGACCCAGTTTGCCAAGATCCGCATCTCGTCAATCTCTTCTTTCCGACAATGCGGCGGCGCTTCGGTCCCGCTGAAATAGACCGTCTCGACCGTCCCGCGCAGCCCGTCGATCCCGCTCTCATCGATCACCGCTTGGGCGTGCAACCGTCCGTGGCGGATGAAAAACAGCTCGGCGCGGGTCGGGTCGGCGGTCGGCTGGATCAGCAGTAGATGGTGCTCGTTGATCGAAGCGGCGATTCGGCTCTGGCGATAGACAACTTTTTTCAGGTCGCGGATCTTGTCGCGCAGCGCGGCGGCGTCCTCGAACCGCATCTGCTCGGCCAGCCCGGCCATGTGCGCCTCGAGTTCGGCGATCAGCCCGCTCTCGTCGCCGCCCGAGAGAAAGCGGCGGACGCGCTGCACCTCGTCCAAATACGCCGCCCGCGCTTCGTCGCCGCGACACGGGGCGGCGCAGCGGCCGAGGTCGTAGAACAGGCACGGGCGCTGATGGGCGACGGCCGAGTGCAGCGTCGCGGTGTCGCAGCTTCGCAGCCGGAACAACGCGCCGATGGTCTCGATCACCGTTTCGACCGAGCGCCGACCGCCGAACGGGCCGTAGTATTCCGCCCCGTCGGGCAGAATCTCGCTCGACCAGCCGAGCGTCGGGTAGGCCGCCGAGACATCGAGCCGAATGAACGGATACGTTCGGTAGCGCTTGATCAGCGTGTTGTAGCGCGGCTGCATCGCCTTGATCAGCCGCGACTCGAGCATCAGCGCCGACAGTTCTGACGGCGTCTCCTCCCACGCGATGTCGCGCACCTTGCCCATCAGCTCGCGGACTTTGGGCGCCAGCCCGTCGGGTGCGGCGAAGTAACTCCCAACCCGGTCGCGCAGCGCTTTCGCCTTGCCGACGTACAAAATCTCGCCCGAACGCGATTTCATCAAGTACACGCCCGGTCGGTGCGGCACCTGCGGCAGAACGGTTTCGCGCAGCTTCGTCAGGTGCGCCGCCGACGGGACGATCTCGCTCTTGCGCTTGTGCTGAAACCCGAGCACTTGGTCGGCCGCGCCGAATCCCTGGCCCGACAGCTCGCCCATCAGCCGGGTCAGCAGGTGCGCCGTCGCTTCCGCGTCGCCGAGCGCCCGGTGGCGGTGCTTGACCTTGATCCCGTAGTGCAGCGTGAGCGCGTCGAGCGATTTCGAGCGCAACTGCGGCAGCAGGCGCCGGGCCAGCCGACAGGTGCAGAGGACCGGATTCGCCAAC
>JBBSVG010000832.1:0-1331 GCA_038233775.1 Bacteroidota bacterium
CGTCAATGAGACTACCGCGGTAATCCATCCTTCTCAATTCGAATCGGAGTAAAATCCCCCGTTTTTGCCACGGAAGGGCACAGAGCCGGCGCGATATTCTCGCGGCGGTTGCCCAGGCGCTATACGAGGCCAAACGCAACGGGCGCGGGCAGGCGGTGCTCAAAACATGCGCGGCACTCTGACTGATGCAAAATCCCGACCGTGCGAGATACTCAAGCGGCGTTCATCAGCTCTGCTGCTGTGACGGCCGATTTTAGTGCCCTCAGGCAGACGGGATCGATCTCGGTCTCGCTCATCGTGTCGAGAATGTCGAACGCCGCCTCGACCGACATCGCCTTGCGATAGGGCCGGTCGGCCGTCAGCGCATCGAAGATATCGGCCACCGCCAGGATGCGGCTTTCCAGCGTGATCTCGTCGCCCTTCAGACCCTTCGGATAACCGCTCCCGTCCAGCTTTTCATGATGAGCGGCTGCAATCGGCGCGAGATCGGCGAAAGCCACGATCCGCGAGAGGATCGTTTCAGTCAGGGCGGCGTGCCTGGTCATCGCCGCCCATTCAGCCGCGTCCAGCTTACCCGGCTTGTCGAGGATCGAGTTGCTGACGCCGAGTTTGCCAATGTCGTGAAGAAGTGCCGCACGCTTCAGCCACCGGCGACGCTCGTCGCTGAAGCCAAGCTGTTCAGCGATCATGTCGCTGAACAAGGTGACGCGCTCACTGTGACCGCTGGTGAACGGCGACTTGGCATCGATGACCTGAGAAAACGCATTAGCGATGTCGTCGAGTAGATCGTCGTCGACGAACATGCTGTAGCGAGCCGGCTCGAGATCGAAAATCGCCTGGGTTAAATTCGCCGACCGCAGCATCGTCCAGAACGCCTTGTCGGTCGCCACGCTGCGAAAGGCGGCAACAACGTTCGGATCGAACCATGTGCCGGACCGAAGCTTGACTTCCGCAATGGCGGCGACGGCCCCACCCTCGCCGGATTGGAACACGTCAACCACCTGTGCAAGAAGCGCGATCCGCGAATAGAGAGGGATGGACTCTTCCGACCGCCGCAATGGCAGACCAGCACCGTTCCAGTGCTCGTCGAGGTTCTGAATGCCAGCTGCGACCGCTTCGGAAAACCGCATCTTGCGGGCAATTTCGGCACCGCGCTGACAACGGGTCTCCATCAACTCGCCGCTCAGTTGCCCGGAGTTGCGCACGACATGCACCAGCGCCCGAAAACGCTCGGCAAGACCGGCTTGCATCCCGGTGTGGGACAGGACAAACCGCAACGCCTCGGTCAGGCTGTTGCCGTCGACGGTTTTGAAGTCGCGCTTGAAGCTCAG
>JBBSVG010000833.1:0-1323 GCA_038233775.1 Bacteroidota bacterium
CGCGCACCGTCTCGCGCCCGACCGCCGACCAAACGGCGCGGACCGCTGCCAAGTACGGCCGATGCACGGCCAGCAGCGCGTCGGCAACCGATGCGCCGCCGAGGTCGGTTGGCGTCTCGTCCAACCCGAACGCGCCGCCTTCGCTGGTCAGCAACAGCTTGCGGGCGAGCGAGTAGCCGTTGGTGTGCAGCCCGGTCGAAGGCAGACCGATCAATAGATCGCCGGCCTGAATCGTCTTGCCGGTCACGATCTCGTCGCGCTCGACCGAGCCGACGATGGTCCCGGCGAGGTCGAAATCACCGTCGCGATACATCCCCGGCATCTCGGCCGTCTCGCCGCCGATCAGCGCGCACCCGTTGTCCCGACACGCGTCGGCCATGCCGATGATCGTCGCAGCGGCCGATTCGGGGTCGAGCTTGCCGGTCGCGTAGTAGTCGAGAAAGAACAGCGGCTCGGCGCCGCAGCAGAGAATGTCGTTCGTGCAGTGGTTGACCAGATCGCCGCCGACTGAGCCGAACCGCCGCGCCAGCGACGCTACCGAGAGTTTCGTCCCGACGCCGTCGGTCGAGGCAACGAGCACCGGCTGACGGTGCCGGGCGGTGTCGAGCGCGTAGAAGCCGCCGAACGCGCCCAAATCGGTCAGCACGTTGGCGTTGAAGGTCGACCGAACAGCGGACTTGATCCGCCCGACCGTCTTCTCCCCCGCGTCGATGTCCACACCGGCGTCGGCGTAGGAATGCGGCGTGCGCCCGTCGGCCATAAGATGCTCAGTCGGTGGTGTCCTGATGGCGGAGTTCGTCGAGCTGCATGTGGACGATGCGGACGCGGTCGTCTTCGGAGATCAGCCCCATCTCGATCAGCATGTCGCCGACCAGCGCGTTCGACGTTTTCTGCGTGTGCAGCGCGTGCGCCACTTGCTCGGCCGTACACGCCCCCAACTCGACGCACGCATCACCGAAGCGCTTGCCCGTCGCGTCCGCGTGGCTCAGAACCTCCGCTCGCCGCGCCTTCGTCAGCGCGTTCTGTCGGACGAGGATGCGGCCGAGCAGCGGGTGGCTCGTCCGCTGCAACCGCGTCGCCTGCTCGACCTGCTCCGCCGTCGCCAACCCGAGCGACTGAACGATCTCACCGAATCGGCGCATGGGGACTCCTTGGGGAAAGCGCTGTCAGCTATCAGCAACGGAAGCTGTCGGCTATCAGCTATCAGCCGTAAGCTAACGGCAAAAGAAGCTGTCGCAAAAAATGCTGTCAGCCGTAAGATAACGGCAAGAAAGCAACGGCAAACGGCAAGAAGCGAACAGCGACGGCGAACGGCGCTCATCC
>JBBSVG010000834.1:0-1314 GCA_038233775.1 Bacteroidota bacterium
ATCGACGTGACCGACGACGGCGTCATCTTCGTCGGCAACCTGACGGTATCGGCTGGCGGGGTTGGGTTCAAGATCTACAGCTACCCAAGCGAGTCGTCGGGCCGGATCAACGGCGGCTCGAACGTCGCCCCGACCGTCGCGCTCAACGTCGCCGCCGCGCTGACCGATGTCGGTCCCCGGTTGGGCGATTCGTTCGACGTGGCCGGCACCGCCATTGGCGGCGACCTAACGCTCTACGCCAGCGGCAACAATGCGACGAGTAACACGGCCGTCTTCCGCGACACCGACGGCAACGCGTCGGTCGATTTCGCCTACGACCGGACGATCAGCACCGCGCAGACCGCCGCTGGCGGGCTCGTCCAGATCACGCCGAACGGCGACTTCTACGCGGCGCGCAACTCCGGCCAAGACATCTTCCGCTACGGCCCATCGGCTGGGGCGCTGGTGACGGTCGGCGCGATCAGCCGGACCGCGCTCAACTTCGCCCAGGCGTCCGATCTGGCCTACGGCGTCGCCGGTGGCCGGACGCTGCTCGTCGCCTCGCCGGTCACCTCTGGCGGCGGCGGTCCGCTGGCCGTCTTCGACGTGACCGACGGCGAGAGCAACGCGCTGCTGAGCCGGGTGTTCGACCTGAACGCTGTGGGTGGCGGCTACGCCAACGGCAACGGCACCGGTGGCGCCGGGCTGCGCGATGACGGCGGCAACAACGTGACGGTGTTCGGGTTGAAGACGAACAACGCGCTCGCCTCGTTTTCCGTCAAGATGACGGCCGGTGGCCCGGCGACCGTGCTGAATCCCGGCGACCTCGTCGTCAGCGAGTTCCGCACCGGCGGATTGGCCGAAGGCAACCTAACGGCTGCCTCGAACGAGTTCGTCGAGATCTACAACCCGACCGCTGCGCCGATCACGCTGAACAACCAGTCCATCATCCAGCGGGGCAACGGCGCAACGGCCGACGCGCTGCTCTATCAGTTCAACCGGACCAACACCGTCACGCTGGAACCGGGCGATCACTTCCTGCTCGAGAAGAACGGCTCAACCGCCGGTGGCCGCGCGCTGCCCGGCTTCGTTGATGGCGTCCGGGCCGACGCGATGGCCGTCTCGAACACCGGCCTGTCAAACGGCGGCGGTGCGGTCGGCATTCGGCAGGGCAACCTTGAACTTGGCGCGACGTTCCCGGCCGCCGGGGCGCTGCTCGATGCGGTCGGCTACAAGGGGACGGGCGCCGGCACCGGCACGTTCGTCGAAGGAACGGCGCTGACCTTCGCGCCGGACGCCGACCATCGGTTCGAGCGCAAGCCGGGCGTGACGTCG
>JBBSVG010000835.1:0-1309 GCA_038233775.1 Bacteroidota bacterium
CAAATGTAATCTGGCAGAAGAAATACACGGTCGCTAACGACGCTCATTGGCTGTCGGATAACCACGATCATATTCTGGTTTACTGCAAAGACGGAACCCTCTGGCGACCCAACAAACTACCTCGCTCAGCAAAGATGGATGCCCGGTATAAGAACCCGGACAATGATCCGAAGGGATTGTGGAAAGCAACACCGCTTCACGCAAAAAGCGGCTCCGCAGCCGGGTCAGAGTTTACGTATCGGTTTTCCAACGGCGTGGAGTGGGGTCCGCCGCCCGGAACGTTTCCTCGTTTTTCTCGTGAGACGCTGGACCGTTTGGCTGCGAACAACGAAATCTGGTTCGGCAAAAACGGCAACAACATCCCGTCTCGTAAGACCTACCTGAAAGACATCGAACAAGGCGGAACAACCGCTCTCACCCTTTGGATGTATGACGAAGTCGGACACAACCACGAGGCGAAGGAAGAAGTCAAAGCGTTCAACCCGAAAGACGTGTTCGCCACGCCGAAGCCGGAACGATTGATCGAGCGCATCCTTCGCCTTGCCTCGAATCCCGGCGACCTTGTGCTGGATTCGTTCGCGGGGTCGGGGACGACGGGGGCGGTGGCGCACAAGATGGGTCGGCGGTTCATCTTGATCGAGCAGGGCGAGCACTGCCACACGCACATCCTGCCCCGGCTGCGGCAGGTGATCGACGGGACCGATCCCGGCGGCGTCACGGCGGCGACCGGTTGGAAAGGCGGCGGCGGGGTCCGCTACTACCGGTTGGCGCCGTCGCTGATGGCAAAAGACCGGTTCGGCAACTGGGTCGTCAACCCGGCCTACAACGCCGAGATGTTGGCCGAGGCCGTCTGCAAGCTGCAAGGCTTCACCTACGCCCCGAGCGAGGCGGAAGGGTGGAACCACGGCTTCTCGACCGAGCGCGACTTCATTTATGTCGTCGGCCAACCGCTGACCCACGGCCAGTTGGCGCAGTTGAGCGAAGAAGTCGGCCCGAACCGGACGCTGCTCGTCTGCTGCGCCGCCTTCCGCGCCGGGGCCGACGAGTTCGCGAACCTGACGCTGATGAAGATCCCGAACGCCGTGCTCAAGCGGTGCGAGTGGGGCCGTGACGATTACTCGCTCGCCGTCGCCGCCCTGCCGGAGGCGCCCGAGTCGGCACCCGAGCCGCCCGCTGCGCCCGTCCGCCGGACCCAACCGGCCGATCCCGACGAACTGACGCTGTTCACCGCCCCGCCGACCGCCTGAGCCTTCCGTCTCCACCCCACGCCCGAGGCCGTTATGAGTCGCCATCTGAACGCCATTGCGGG
>JBBSVG010000836.1:0-1305 GCA_038233775.1 Bacteroidota bacterium
CACGACCACTGGGCCGCCCTTCGCCGCCGCTGAACCGGAGATTTTATGCGCCGCTTGTTGCTGATTCTCGCGCTGTTCGTCGCGCTACCTAACCTTGCTTCGGCGCAGACCCGAGACGGTCGGCTGATCGAGCGGCAGGTGTTCTGTCCGACGCTGAACGAGACACGGCGGGTGCAAATCTACTTGCCGGGCGGCTACGACGCACCGGAAAATTCGGCCCGGCGCTATCCCGTCGTGATCTTTCTGCACGGCTTCGGCGCCTCGCCGGGCAGCTATTCAGCCCAAGACCTCGTGCTCGATTCGCTGGTCCGCGCCGGACAGGTTCAGCCGATGATCCTCGTCCGGCCCGACGGCGGGTTGCCGCTGCCGCTGTTCGGCGTCGGACCGTCGCGGCGCTATGTTGGCTCGTTCTACACCAACAGCGAGCTAAACGGCCGGTTCGAGAATTACATCACCGACGACATCGTCACGTTGGCCGATACGGCCTACCGGACGATTCCCGGTCGCGCCGGACATGGCATCGCCGGGCACTCGATGGGCGGCTACGGCGCGTTGAAGATCGCCTTCAAGCACCCCGCTCAGTTCGCCGCCGTCGTCGGTCACAGCGGACCCGTCAGCCTCGATCTGACGCCGAACCTGATTCCAGAGCTGCAACGCGAGAGCGCCGGTCGCCCGCTCAGCTTCTTCAACGGGATCGTCAGCGCGTTCACCTTCGCCCTCAGCGGCGCGTTCTCGCCCGATCTGACCAAGACGCCCGATCCGGTCGATCTGCCGGTCGATGCCGCGTTCCAGCCCGTCCCGTCGGTGCTCGCCCGCTGGGCAACCGAGGACGTGAAGCAACTGGCGCTGACGGCACCGGGGCTGGGTGCGCTCCGAATCTACGTCGACGTCGGCGACCACGACGAGTACAAACTGACGGTGCAGAACGATTCGCTCGATGCCGCGCTGACCCGGCGCGGGATCGTCCACCGCTACGAGGTCTACAGCGGCGGCCACTCCGACCAGATCACCACTCGGGCCGAACCGGAACTGCGCTTCTTAGACGCCGCCTTCCGGCAGACGACGACGGTGGCGAGCAGAGACGCGGCGCCGGTTGGCTTCCGCCTATTGTCCGCCGCGCCGAATCCGTTCAACCCAACAACCACGATCCGCTATCAACTCTCAACCGCCAGCCCCGTCAAGCTGGAAGCATTTGACGCGCTTGGTCGCCAAGTGAGGACGCTGGTGGACGAGACCCAGGCTGCCGGGACGCACACGGCGACGCTCGACGCCGACGGGCTTGCGACGGGCGTGTACCTCGTTCGG
>JBBSVG010000837.1:0-1289 GCA_038233775.1 Bacteroidota bacterium
GAAGAACGTCACCGGGTTCAGCGAGTGGGCACTGTCAACGGTCAGCCCGGCCAATCCGCTCCCGGTCGCGGCCGATCCGGCGGCGCCAACCGCGTTCGCGCTCCTGTCCGCCGCACCGAATCCGTTCAACCCGACGACGGCTATCGGCTATCAGCTTCCGGCGATGGGCGCCGTTCGGCTCGACGTGTACGACGGGCTTGGTCGGCGTATTCGCACGCTGGTTGACGAGACGCAATCGGCGGGCTCGCACACCGCGACGTTCGACGCGGCCGGGCTGCCGAGCGGCGTTTATCTGGTCCGGCTGACGGCCGCCGGTCAGAGCCGGACGACGCGGGTCTTGCTGGCGAAGTAGTTTCTCCCCAACGACGGGCGACGTTGTCGGTCGCGCTGCCCGTCGCGTTCTCCCAACCGTTCTCCCCCAATCCCCATGAAGACTCCAGTTTTGCTGACCGCCTCGCTGCTCGCCTTGCTCGTCGCCACGCCCGCCCTCGCGCAGAAGGGGTCGTCGTCCCGCAAGCCCCGCTCGTCGTCTGCCGAGGCGCCGACGGTGCGCTACCGCCAGTTCGGGATGAACATCGACCACGCCTCATTCAAGGGCAGCAACGGCGTGGATGGCACCAGTGTCAACATGCTCGCGCTCTACACTGACTTCGGCTGGCAGATCAACCTCGGTTCGCTGCGGACCGGGCTGCTTGCCGGGTTCAGCATCGGTGGCGGGTTCACCAACAACAAAAAGATTGACCAGTATCAGGTGGGCTACACGGGCCACCTCGACGCCCGATACGGGGTGGAACTGCCGTTCGGCCCGATCAACACCGGCATTTTCGGCGGCTACGGCACCCATGCGCTCGACGGTGACACGCCCCAGATCGCGGCCACCGGTCCGCTCGTCGAGGGGCGGTTGAACGTCGGTCCGTTCCGCACCTCGGCCCGAATCATCGCCGGGAAGGAGCACAACTATCTCGGGCTGACCGGGCTGTACCAACTGCCCGACAGCGTCCCGCTCATCGGCAACACGAACGTCGGTCTGCGACTCGACCAGCTCGGCGATGCGACCATCTTCGGCTTCACCTTCCGCGCCGTGCTCTGACCGATGGGCCTGAACACACGACGGGGTCGGCTCCAGTGCATCGGAGCCGACCCCGACTTGCGACCGGCCGGGCTCAGGCGAGAGCGGCGGAGCTCACAGCCAGCTCCCGAAGCTCACGAGCGAGCTCGTCGTCACTGACCCCCGTGCGCAGCTGACCGAGCTCGGTCTCCAGCTCGGTGATGCGCCGACGCAGACGCGC
>JBBSVG010000838.1:0-1289 GCA_038233775.1 Bacteroidota bacterium
GAAACCGATCCAGTTCTGCGTTCGACGGAACTCGCCCGGCGTTGCGTGTTCGCCCCGCACGCCTTGCATCAGATGCGCGTGCAGTTCCTTGACCAGTCGCAGCGAGAGCGGAAGCGTGGCGAGCCGTTCGATCCCGTACTCAAGCGCGGTGACATAGTTCTGCACCTCTTGCATATCGGCATTAGCCGGACGATCCGGGTCGAGTTCATTTCGCAGCAACTCGGACAGCGTCGTCCGCGTCCCTTCGATCCGCGACGACAACACGGCCTCGCGGCGGAGGTAAGGCAGAATCAGCAGATGCGGATTCGGCAGCAGCCGACCGACACCGGCCAACTCGCTCAGCGCCGCATCGGCCCGTGAGAGCGCCAGCACCAATGCTGAATCGTAGCTCAACTCCGGCGGCAGCGGCGCGGGCACAAATGCGTTGTATCCCTCCGGCGTCCGAATCACCCGACCGGCTACTGGAGCCTGATAATCGGCAGCATTCATGGGTGGAAACTCGGGCGGCGCATTTAAAGCAAATCTTCAGAGTGAAGCAGACTCGTTAAGAATACATAAGAATACTTTAAAACACTTCAGAATGCTTCAAAACGTCACGACTGTTGGGACGCGCGGCGGAGGGTGACGAGACCGGCGGCGAGGAAGATCAGGTTGGCGAACCACGCGGCGACGAGCGGCGGCATCGCGCCGGAGTAGCCGAACGTCTGCGAGACGCGCAGAAAGATCAGATAGACGAACCCGATCATCAGCGCGAGGCCAAAGTTGACCGCAAGGCCGCCGCGTTTCTTCTGCGACGCCAGTGCGACGCCGAACAGGACGACGATCACCGAGGCGAACGGCAGCGACAGCCGCGCGTGGTAGTTCACCAGCAGCTTGTCGAGGTCTTCGACGCCGCTGCGGCGCTGCGAGTCGATGAACTGGGTCAGTCGCGGCAGCGTCAAGAGCGAGGCGTCGGCGTAGTTGCGGGTCAGGTCTTCGGGGGTGAAGCCGATGGTCAGCGTGTCGATCTCGTTGAAGGTCACGACTCGGGGCGCTCGGGCCGGGTCGGTGCCGAAGTCGCGGAACATCCCGCTCTCGGCCACCCAGCGGCCGTCGCGGAAAGTCAGCCGGTCGGCATCGAACCGGTTGACGAGCCGGGCGCCGTCGAACCGGTCGAGCGAGACGGTGAACGCCGTCTGTTGCTCGCCGTCGTAGTAGCCCAGCTGGATCAGCCGACCGCCGCGCTCCTGCCGGACGATGTTCGTGCGCGGCGTGTTCCCGCCCGAGCCGCGCCCCAACGCCGTCGCCTC
>JBBSVG010000839.1:0-1276 GCA_038233775.1 Bacteroidota bacterium
GGTACGCCCGAGGAGGCGCTGGCCAGCCCGATGGCGGCGTTGCTCGGTGGGGGGTTCCGCTCCTCGGTGCGGATGATCGTGGCCGAGATGGGGTTCGCGTCCGATCCGAAGATCGAGACGGTCCAGGAGGTGGCGGTGGCGACCGCGCCGATCGACAGCCCGATCGGGGTGATCGAGCCGGGGCTGGTGGCGGCTCGGCGGTTCCACTGGCGGGCACTGGTCGACGGCGTCCCGGTGGTGACCGCCACGGTGAACTGGCTGATGGGGGAGGAGCACCTCGAGCCCGACTGGAGCTTCGGCCCGGACGGGGAGCGCTTCGAGGTCGAGGTGACCGGCGACCCGAGCGTGAAGCTGACCTTCAAGGGTCTTCAGCCCGAGACGATCGAGGACGGCCTGGTCCGTAATCCCGGCATCGTGTCCACCGCCAACCACTGCGTCAACGCGATCCCCTACGTCGTGGCCGCCGTCTCCACGCTGGCCACGTTTAAGAATCTCAAGGTCAAGATCGACGCTGACGGCAAGATCACCGATCGTCGCGCCGGTCGGATCGCCAGCGAAGACTCGGCACCGATCGCTATCAGTCTGCGTCAAATCAAGTTCGGCGGTGATAATTGTTTCTTCGTCAAAAACCGGCTCGACGACAAAACTGCCGTCTGGAGCGACGATGCAGGTTCCGCCGCGCAGAATGTTTTCCGGCAGTTTCGATAAATCCGTCTCAGTCAAAAGTTCCGCCGGCAAATCCGCCGCTTTCATCAGCAAGCCCGCCGCGAGAACGAAACATCTGCCTTCCAAAGCGTAATGACGGCTCGCAATCTGATGCGTTTCGTGAACCGTCGGGAAAACCGCGATGTGAACGTCTTCGCCGGAAATGTGTAGAGCTTGCCGCGCGAGCGGCATCCAATGTTCCCAGCAAATCAGCCCGCCGACGCGCCCGAAATCTGTTGAAACGGCTTCGAGTCCCGCCGCATCGCCTTGTCCCCAAACAATTCTTTCGGTATAAGTCGGAACGAGTTTGCAGTGATGATTGACGAGTTTTCCGTCCGTGCCGAAAGTCAGCAAAGAGTTATAAAGCGTCCCGTTGCCCGCGCCCTGCTCGACGCGCTCGTTGATTCCGATTATCAAAACAATCTTATGCTTGGCAGCGATTTCGCCGAGCGTTTTCGTTTCCGCGCCCGGCACGACGACGCTGTTTCGGCGCAACTGCGCGAAAACTTCTTTTGTCGGCTCGTGATTCCAAAGCGCGGCGTTTGGACAGAAATCGAGCCACGCCGGATAA
>JBBSVG010000840.1:0-1267 GCA_038233775.1 Bacteroidota bacterium
CCACCGCGATCCTCGATGAGGCGAGCCAGTTGACCGAACCGGCGGCGCTCGCGGCGATTTTGCCGTGCGCCCGCTTCGTCATGGTCGGCGACGAGTGCCAGCTTCCGGCCGTCTCGCGGCAGGGCGCCGAGCCGCCCAAACGGCCAACCGTGCCCGGCGAGGGCGGGCGCTCGGCCGATCCAGCGCTGGTCTCGCTCGGCGCGGCCGATCTGCGCGACTCGTTGTTCGAGCGATTGAAGCGGCGCAACGAGGCCAAAGGGTGGCCCGGCGCGGCGATGTTGACGCAACAGTTTCGGATGAACGAGCGCGTGCTGTCGTTCGCCAACCGAACCGCCTACGACGGCCGGCTGAACGCGCACCCCGACGTGGCCCACTCGTATCTCCAAGCTGACGGCTCGGCTTCGACCACCGATCTCGCGCCCGATCTCGCGGCGGCGATCCTGTCGAACGATGCGGCGGCAAGTTTGATCTGCGTCGAGAGCGCACCGGTCGAGACGGCCGGGCGACACGTCGGCGAGGCGCGGACGGTAGCGAGCGCGACGGCGTTGCTGCTTGCGGCCGGGGTCGCGCCGGGGGAGATCGGGATCATCGCCCCGTTTCGCGCCCAATTGGGCGAGCTGCGGAACGCGCTCGAAACCGCGCTCGACGGCCCGATCCCCGACGGCCTGACGCTGGACACGGTCGAGCGGTTTCAGGGGATGGAGCGCGATGTGATCCTGATCAGCGCGACGGTCGGTGCGACCGCGCAACTTGAACGGATGCAGTCGCGCACCGCCGACGGTCGGGTGGACCGCAAGCTCAACGTCGCCTTGACCCGAGCCAAACAAAAGGTCATCTTTACCGGCTGCCCGGCTGCGCTTTTGGGCGACCCAATCTACGCCGATCTGCTAACCCATTTTCACGACCACGGCCTCGTGTTTCAAGGGTAATCGAGATGCGCTTTCGTCCGCTGATCGTTGCCGTACTCGCTTCAGTCGCGTCCGGTTGCGCTGCCTCGAAGCCACCGGCGCTCGACAACGCAGCGCTGGAGGCGCAGGTCACGGCAACCGAGCAAGCGTTCGCCCAGACGATGGCCGACCGTGATTTCGCCGCGTTCGGGCGATTTCTGTCCGACGAAGCCGTGTTCCGCGGGGGGGGCAAGGAGAAGGGCGGAAAGGCGGGGGTGTCGGCCGCGTGGAAACGGCTCTACGACGCACCAACGGCGCCGTTCTCTTGGCGACCCGAACTGGTCAAGGTGCTCGACTCGGGCACGCTGGCCGAATCGACC
>JBBSVG010000841.1:0-1263 GCA_038233775.1 Bacteroidota bacterium
ATTGACGCAGATTATGAGGAGTGACGCAGGATGAAGATTGGGCGAGTCGGGGCGATGGGATGGGTCGCGGCGCTGACACTGCTCGTCGGCGGACGCGGCGCGCTGGCGCAGACGATGCCGCCGGACGGGTCCGATTCCGTCCGCACGGTCATCAACCGCAACATCGAGCTGACGTGGTTGGGTCACGACGCCGTCTGGCTTCGCTCGCCGGGCGGGCAGCAGATTTTGATCAACCCGTGGCTCGACAACCCGCGCTCGCCGGACACGCTCGACGTTCGGGCGCTGGCCCAGCGGCTCCGCCGAATCGACATTATTCTGGTCAGCCAGGGTCGGCCGGAGGATTTGGGCGAGACGGTCGCGATTGCCAAACGGACCCGCGCGCTCGTTGTCGCCGTCCCGGAACTGGCCGAGTACCTGCGCGGTCAGGGGTTGCCCGCCTCGCAGGTGCAGGCTGCCAACACCGGCGGGACGCTCGATCTCCGCTCCGTCCGCATCACGCTGACCCAAGCGGCCACCTCGCCAGCCGGACCGGGCACGTCGGCGACCATCGGGACGAAGCACCCGAACGCGCCGGTCTATACCGGTGCCGCCGTCGGGTTCATGCTCCGCTTCGAGAACGGCCAGACGCTCTACTACGGCGGCCCGACCGCGTTCTACGCCGGGATGGAGCATCTGCGGGCGCTCTACAACCCGACCATCGCCCTGTTGCCCATCGGCGGGCGCGACTCGATGGGGCCAATGGAGGCCGCCTACGCCGCCGAACTGCTCGACGCCCGCGTCGTCATCCCGATCCACTACGGCACCTCGCCCGAGATGACCGGCACGCCGGACCTGTTTCGGGCCGAGATGGCCTCTCGCGGCCTGAACGACCGCCTCCTGATCCTCCAACCCGGCGAGATCGTCAAGTAGCTTTGTTCACCAAAAAGCCCGGTTCGCTCGCTGCGGATCGGGCTTTTTCACGCTCACCCCGGCGCGGTCGGGTCGAACGACGGGCACAGATCGGCCAGCACGCACGCGCCGCAGCGGGGCCGCCGGGCGAGACAGACGGCGCGGCCGTGGGCTTGCATCCGGTGCCCGAACGAGGTCCACTCGACCGGCGGAAGCTGCGCCGCGAGGTCTTGCTCGATCCGCTCCGGGTCGGCGCTCTCGGTCAGCCCGAGCCGCAAACTCAGCCGCTTGACGTGGGTATCGACCGCCAAGCCCGGCAGCCCGAACCCAACGCCGCGCAGCACGTTCGCCGTCTTGCGCCCGACGCCGGGCAGC
>JBBSVG010000842.1:0-1255 GCA_038233775.1 Bacteroidota bacterium
AACGCCCGATTTGCCGTCTATCGGGCATCGACTTCCCCCCCGGCCATCAACGGGCTGAGTCAGGTCGGCAGCGGCAACGCCTTCACGCCGGTGACCGTCACGACGACCGGCGGCGAGACCTACTATGCCCAGATCGGGACGCCAGAGGGGCAGGGTGGTCTAGCGCGGCTCGCCACCTTGCCCGAGGCGCAGCGTCAGGCTGTCCAGGCGCGGCTGGCCGGGTCGGGCAACGGACCGCTGGCCCCGATGGCCGCACCGACGATTGCCAGCGGCACCATCTCGGTCACCCCTGCCGATGCGCCACTGCCGGTTGAGCTGTCCGGCTTCTCCGGTTCCGCCCGCAACGGCGCGGTGCAGCTCTCGTGGCAGACGGCAACTGAGCGCGACAACGCCGGGTTCTCGGTGATTCGCGACGGCGTCGAGATCGCATCCTTCCGCTCGACCCAGACGCTCGTCGGCAACGGCACGGCCTCGTCGCCGAAGGCATACGCCTACACCGACGCCCGCGTCGTGATGGGACGCTCGTACAGCTACACGCTCCGCTCGACGGATCGCAGCGGTGAAGTTCACAGCTACGACCGCTCGGTTTCGGTCGAACTGACCGCCGCCTCGCTGCCGACGGCGTTCGCGCTGTCGCCGGCCAGCCCGAACCCGTTCAACCCGAGCACGACGCTGTCGCTGTCGCTGCCGGAAGCGGCCCAGGTGACGGCCGAGGTGTTCAACGCGCTCGGTCAGCGCGTGGCGGTGCTGACGGCCGGCGCGATGTCGGCTGGGACGCACCCGCTGGTCTGGTCGGCCGCCGATCAGGCGAGCGGGCTGTACGTCGTGCGGGTCACGGCCCAGACGGCGCAGGGTCGCTCAGTCGAGACGCAGCGCGTCACGCTGACCCGGTAAGCGATTTCAGTCTCAATACGACGAAGCCCCGGCAGAGCGAATCTGTCGGGGCTTCGGTGCGTCTGGGAAAAAGGTCAGGCGACCGAGATCGGCGTGTCGAGCAGGAATCGGCAGAGCGCGTCGAGATCGACCGGTTTGGCGAACGAGGCGGCGACCGCCGGACAGGTCAGTTCGTCGCTGCGCACGTCGCCGGAGATGAGGACGATCCGAACGGTCGGGTGCAGTTCATGAACCCGATGGGCCAGCTCGTCGCCGGTCATGCCGGGCATGGTCACGTCTGAGACGAGCGCGTCGTACGGCTGTTGGCCGAGCATCGTTAGCGCCTCGAACCCGTCGCGGGCCGCATCGACTTGGAGCCCGC
>JBBSVG010000843.1:0-1238 GCA_038233775.1 Bacteroidota bacterium
AACTCCAGGCCGAACTGGCCCTCGCCCGAGACGTCCAGACGAGCCTCGCCCCGGCCACGCTGCCCGACATGCCCGGACTGGCGTTCGCCGCCCACGCCGAACCGGCCCAATCGGTCGGCGGTGATTTCTACGACGTGGTGAAGCTGTCCGGCAACCGCGTCTTGATCGCCGTCGGCGACGTCTCGGGCAAGGGGATCAGCGCGGCGCTCTACGCGGCGCAGGTGCAGGGGTTGTTGCAGGCGTCGGCCCGGTTCCTCGACACGCCGGCCGAGATTCTGGTCGAGGTCAACGACCGCATCCGCTCCGGCGGGATGAAGCGAACGTACTTCGTCACGCTCGTGCTGGCGCTGTTCGACGGCGAGCGTGGGACGATGCAGATCTGCCGCGCCGGCCACAACCCGCCGCTGCGCTCGCAGCCCGACGGGACGACCGATTGGGTTCAGCCCGGCGGACTCGGGCTCGGGCTGGCTGATGGGCGGCTGTTTGGCCGCTCGTTGCAGACGTGGTCGGGTCCGCTGGTGCCGGGCGAGCGGTTCATCTTCTACTCCGACGGGCTGACCGAGGCGATGAACGCAGTCTGCGACGAGTTCGGCACCGAGCGGCTGGCTGAACTGGTGGCGGGCGCCGGGGCGCTCTCACCGGAGGCGCTGAACCAGACTCTGGCTGGCGCGATTCGCGCCCACCGTCGCGGCTTCCCGGCCAACGACGACACGACCTGGGTCATCGCCGATGTCGCCCGAACGACGAACTGTCAAACGGTCGATGCGGCCGCCGTGTTCACCTCGGTAGCACTCCCTCTCCCCACCTGAGCCGCCGATGATCACGTCCGTCATCTATCAAAACACGCTGACCATCGTCTTGGCCGCCGGTCAGGGGCGACGACTGTATCCCTTGACGGAGCATCGGGCCAAACCGAGCGTCCCGTTCGGCGGCAAGTACCGCGTCATCGATTTTGCCCTGTCGAACTGCATCAACTCGGGGCTGCGGAAGATTTATCTGACGGTGCAGTACCGCTCCCAATCGCTCGATCAGCACCTGAATCAAGGGTGGCGCTCGCTGTTCGCCAGCGAACTCGACGAGTTCCTCTACACGCTGCCGCCGCAGTTTAAGTCGAGCGCCTACTGGTACTCCGGCTCGGCCGATGGCGTGTATCAGAACCTGAATATTCTCGACGACCACTTCCCATCCTACGTGCTGGTGCTCTCGGGCGATCACATCTACAAGATGGATTACTCGAA
>JBBSVG010000844.1:0-1238 GCA_038233775.1 Bacteroidota bacterium
GAAGGTGGTCGAATCGCTCGGCGGCAGCGGACGCGGGTTCGTCGATTCGGGTCCATTATTGGAAAAAGCATTCGCCGAGAAGTCGGGCTTGGGTTGGCAGGGGAAGCACGCCAACATCATCACCCGCGAGGTCGGCTCGTGGATTTTCCTCAGCGAACTCGTTATCGATCTCGACCTCGTCCCGGACGCACCGGCGACCGATCACTGCGGCTCCTGCACCCGCTGTTTAGACGCCTGCCCGACCGACGCCATCATCGCCCCGCGTCAGGTCGATGCGACGCGCTGCATCTCGCATTGGACCATCGAGTTTCGCGGCGACGAGTTGCCTTCGCTGGCCGACCGCTTCGACGGCTGGATCTTCGGCTGCGACATCTGTCAGGACGTCTGCCCGTGGAACCGGAAGCGGCAGACACCGGCCGATGAACCCGAGTTCGCCCCGCGCCCCGGCACGGTCGGCACGGATTTGACGGCGTGGGCCGGGCTGGCTGAAACCGCCTTCAACGCCCGATTCGAACGCTCGCCGGTCGAGCGGGCCAAGTACCCCGGCTTCCTGCGGAACGTCCGCGCCCAACTTCGTCGCCCGACCGTTCAAACCGACCGTGAACCGTAGCCTGCTGCTGTCGTCGAGTGCCGTCTTGATGGGCCTTGCCGGACTGGCGGCCTCATTCGCGCCGGGCGAGTTGCTCGCGGCCATCGGCGTTCAACCGGCCGCGCTGCTGACGCTCGGGGTGCAACTGTTGGGCTCGTTGTATGTCGGGTTTGCGTTGCTCAACTGGACCGCACGCGGCAACGCCATCGGCGGCATCTACGGCCGTCCGGTGGCGCTCGGCAACTTCGTCCACTTCACCGTCGGCGCGCTTGCGCTGGTCAAAGGGACGCCGCACGGCTCGCTCGTGCCGCTGGTTCCGGCCTTTGTTTACGGCGTGTTCGCCATCCTATTCGGCTTCGTCGTGTTCGGCCGCTCGCCGGTCCGACCGACCGGCACCGCGACATCCTGATCTTCCGCTGACCTCAACTTTCCCTCGACGCTCATGGCGACCCAGACCGCTGCCCCGAAAGCCCACACCAACGGCCACGACCGTGGCCCGACCGCGCAAGGCGAGAACAACTACGATGTGATCGTCGTCGGCGGCGGACCCGGCGGCTACGTAGCGGGTATCCGCGCCGCGCAGTTGGGTTATAAAACGCTCGTCATCGACCGCGAATATCTGGGCGGCGTCTGCCTCAACTGGGGCTGC
>JBBSVG010000845.1:0-1230 GCA_038233775.1 Bacteroidota bacterium
AGCACCTCGGTTCCGGTGATGTCGCTCGGCATCAGGTCCGGCGTGAACTGGACCCGGTTGAACGACAGATCGAGTACTACGGCGACCGTCGAGACGAGCAGCGTTTTCGCCAGCCCCGGCACGCCGACGAGCAGCCCGTGGCCGCGAGCCAGCAGCGCCACGATCAACCCTTCGACAATCGCCTCCTGACCGATGATGACCTTGCCGATCTCGGCCCGCACCTCGGCATACACGCTCGCCAGCCGCTCGACCGCCGCCACGTCGCCCTGCCCGTTCTGCACCGCTGCCGTGTTGCTCATATCAAAAGATCAGGGTGAACCGCATCACATCGGCTTGCCGTCGGCATCGACCACTTCGACCGGACCGAACCCGGCCAGCGACGGCTTGATCGCCGCTGCGTCGCCAGCGATGACGATGGCGATCTTGTCCGGCGTCAAATACTGCCGGGCGACGCGCTGGACGTCGGCGGCGGTCACGGCCCGAATTCGGTCGCGGTAGGTGGACCAGTAATCGGTCGGCAGCCCGTAGAGTTCAAGCGTCAGCACGCGACCGGCGATCTGGCCGGGCGTCTCGATCTGCCGGGCGAACGCGCCGGTCATGTAATCCTGGATCAGCTTCATCTCGGCGGCCGGGATCGGTTCTTCGCGCAGCCGCTTGATCTCGCTTAAAATCTCCGTCACCGACGGCGCCGTGACTTCGTTGCGAACCTGCGTGCTGACGGCGAACGGTCCGGCCATCAACCGCGTATCGAACGCCGACCCGGCGCCGTAGGTATAGCCTTTCGTCTCGCGCAGGTTCTGGTTGATTCGCGAGTTGAAATAGCCGCCGAGCATCGTGTTCATCACCGACAGCGGGATGTAATCGGGCGAGTTGCGCGCGATCCCGACTTGTCCGAGCGAGATCGCCGACTGAACCGCGCCCGGCTTGTTGACCAGATACACACCGACCGATGCCCGCGCAGGCGCCGTGGCGGTGATCGGGGCGAGCGCCGCGCCGGTTGGCAGATCGCCGAACCGTTTGGCCGCCTCGGCCAGCATCGCTTGCGGCTCCACGTCGCCGACGATCATCAGCACGCTGTTGGCTGGGACAAACGCCTTGCGGTAGAACGCGACCGCGTCGGCCCGGCGGAAGGCGCGAACCGACGCTTCGGTCCCCTCGCTCGGTGCGCCGTACGGGTGGTTCGGTCCATAGAGCACCGCGCTGAACCGGTTGCCGGAGAGCGTGCCCGCG
>JBBSVG010000846.1:0-1206 GCA_038233775.1 Bacteroidota bacterium
AGAGCGCCGCGCCGTCGTTTCATCAATCCGCACTCATCATTTCTCCTCCATCAATCCGCGATCATCCATCCGAAATCGCTTTTCCATCATTCATCATTCTGCATTTCTCTTTATCTTCAGAAGCGTTTCCCCCGCCTGCTCCCCGCTCTCGAACCCCGGAGATTCCTGATGAAGATGGTTCTGCCCGCTGCCACTTGGGACACGCTGATCGCTCGGGTTCGAGCCGAAGTGCCGGAGGCGTTCGCGGCCGACGGCGGCGTGCTGAATCTGATCGAGGGCGACTGGGGCTTTCCGGGCAACGGCAAGGTGTTTCTGTCGTCGGTCGATGGGTCGCCGCTGAGCCGCTACCCGATGGTCGATCTGGAGACCGGCAAGCGGGCCGTTCGGTTCGCCGCCGGAGAAGCGAAAGCGTGGGCGGCGGTCGATCTCGACGAGCGCAAGCGCCGGGTGACGGAAACGGTCGCCGGGCTGCGGAAGCACCAGGAGTTGCTCGCGTATCTGCTCGTTTGGGAGATCGGCAAGCCGTTCGGGCAGGCGATGGTCTCGGTGGATCGCTGCATCACCGGCGTCGAGTGGTACATCGACCAGATCGAGCCGATGGTCGCCGGACGCGAGCCGCTTGGGCTGATCTCGAACATCGCCTCGTGGAACTACCCGCTCTCGGTGCTCGTCCATGCGGTGCTCGTCCAAGCGCTGGCCGGAAACGCCGTCATCGCCAAGACGCCGTCGGATGGTGGGTTGATGGCGCTGACGCTGTCGATGGCGCTCGCCCGACGGGCCGGGCTGCCGGTCTCGCTCGTCAGCGGCTCGGGCGGTCAGTTGTCCGAAGCGCTGGTCCGCAACGAGGCCGTCGATTGCCTGTCGTTCGTCGGTGGCAAGTCGAACGGGCGCGACATCGCCGCCTCGCTCTACGACCGCGACAAACGGTACATGCTGGAGATGGAGGGCGTCAACGCCTACGGGGTGTGGGATTTCTCGGACTGGTCGGCGCTGGCGGCGCAGCTCAAAAAGGGGTTCGAGTACGGCAAGCAACGCTGCACCGCCTACCCGCGCTTCGTCATCCAGCGCTCGCTGTTCCCGAAGTTCTTGCAGATGTACCTGCCGGTCGTCAGCTCGCTCCGCTTCGGTCACCCGCTGCTGGTTGACGGACCCGACAGCGCGCCGCCGACGCTCGATTTTGGTCCGCTGATCAACGCGCGCAAGGTC
>JBBSVG010000847.1:0-1204 GCA_038233775.1 Bacteroidota bacterium
AGCATCCGGTCGATCACGGCCAGACGACCGAGATCCCAGTTGGCGGTATGCCGCTCGATCATCGCGTCGAGTTCGGCGGCCGACTCGACCGTCCGCTTGGTCAGCGTTCGGGCGAACTCATACGCCTCGGGATCGACCTTCATGTCGTCGAGCAGCGTGGCGGCAATGTGATCGAGCCCGTCGCCGCCGACGGCTTGGGCGTAGAGCGCCTGTAAAACCCGTTCCCGAACAACCCGGCGATTCGACATACGTCTCCCACCCATTCATCAGACGGCGCCCGGCCACTCCGGTCGCGCGTCACAAGCCAAAGAACCAGTACAACACCAGCGCAACCGTTTCGCGGAGCCGATAATACGTTTCCCTGGTCGGGTTGAACGGATTCTGGCTGCCGACGCCGACGATGCGGTCGTCCACGCCGTTGAACCGGGCAATCTCCTGCACCCGACGCAGGTGGAACCGGTCACTCACAACGGCCACCAACCGCCAGCCGTGCCGGGGCAGGAGCGTGTCGCGGAGAAACCCCATCTGCTCGACCGTCGACGTGCTCTGCGCCTCGATCACCAGAGCCGAGTCGGGCACGCCCAACCGGCGCAGTTCGCGGGCCATGACGACCGACTCGGCCAGCTCGCCCTTTTGCTGCGACGCGCCGCCGGTCAGCACCAGCGTTTGGACGGCGCCGCGCCGCCACAGTTCATACCCGCGCAGCAGCCGGTTTCTCAGCACCGGACTCGGTCGGTTGTTCCGCCAGACGGCCGCGCCCAAGATCATCGCCGCGTCAGCCCGGCGGCTGCCGGTCAGCATGGCGACGGTGCTCGGTCGGTAGCTGTAGGTCGTGGCGAATGTCAACCCGAGCCCGCAGAAGGCAATCAGCCCGGCCACCATGCTGCTGACGGCGAGATTGCGCCAGATCGAGCGGCTGGTCCCGTGCCGCGTCACGCGCCACGTATAGGCGACGAGAAACACTTTGAGTGCGAGCAGCGGCAGGTAAAATCGGGCCAACTCTGCCTTTGGCTGACCGGCGGGGACGACGAGCAGCGCCCACTCGGCAGCCACGAGCAGCAGGATGATCCACGGCTGCCACGGCCAGAGCCGATCCCGGCGCCGCCACGCGACCGCCATCAGCCCGACGAGGGCGGCGGTCGTGCCGAGCGCGACGAGGTTCGGCAGGCGCCAGAGGTTGAAATCGGCGACCGGATCGAGGCCC
>JBBSVG010000848.1:0-1198 GCA_038233775.1 Bacteroidota bacterium
AGAAAATGCACTATTTGGTGCAGGACGGGAAAGCGGTCTTCAAGTACGCCGTCGTCGGGATGGCGAATATCGCCGCCGAGGTGATGGCCGACGCCGGGTTGACGGCCGACGATGTCGCCTATCTGGTCCCGCATCAGGCCAACTTGCGGATCATCGACGCCTGCGCCGAGCGGATGGGCCTCGGCCGCGACAAGGTCATCATCAACATCGACCGCTACGGCAACACGACCGCCGGGACGCTGCCGCTGTGCTTGTGGGACGCGATGCGCGATGGTCGGTTGAAGGACGGTGACAACCTGATTCTGGCCGCGTTCGGCGCCGGGTTCACTTGGGGCGCGCTGCACCTGCGCTGGGGACGCTGACCATGACCCGAACCGCGTTTCTGTTCCCCGGTCAAGGGTCGCAATCGGTCGGCATGGGCCGCGATTTGGTTGATGCGCTGCCCGACGCAAAGGCCCGGTTTGATCAGGCCGACGAGCTGCTCGGCTTCCCGCTCTCCGCGACGATGGCCGACGGCCCCGACGACGCGCTGAAGGCGACCGAGATGGCCCAACCGGCGCTGTTTCTCCACGCCTTTGCCCTGTTCGAAGCGCTGCGGGCGGCCGGGGCGCCGCTCCCGGACGCCGTCGCCGGGCACTCGTTGGGCGAATACACGGCGCTCGTCGCCGCCGGAGCGCTGCCGTTCGAGGCCGGGCTGCGGCTCGTCCGCCGTCGCGGCGAAGAGATGGCTCGGGCAGGCGAGATCGAGCCGGGCGCGATGGCCGCCGTCGTCGGTCTGACGCCAGAGGCGCTGCACAAGGTGCTCGATCAGGCCGTCGATGCCGGGATCGTCCAAGCGGCGAACTTCAACGCGCCGGGGCAGATCGTCGTCAGCGGCTCGGTCGCTGGTGTCGAGCGGGCGATGGTGCTGGCGAAAGAAGCCGGCGCGAAGCTGGTCAAAGCGCTCGTCGTCTCGGGCGCGTTCCACTCGCCGCTGATGCGCCACGCGCAGCTCGGTCTGGCCGAAGCGCTCGACGCCGCGCCGTTCTCCGACGCTGAGATCCCGGTTTACACCAACGTCACGGCCGCCCCGGAAACCGACGGCGAAACGCTGCGCGGGTTGCTGCTCGATCAGCTTACGAGTCCGGTTCGCTGGACCGAGTTGATCGAGCGGATGACCGCCGACGGGATCACCCGCTTCGTCGAGATCGGGCCGGGC
>JBBSVG010000849.1:0-1187 GCA_038233775.1 Bacteroidota bacterium
GACAGAGGCACCGAGGCAACCATGATGAACCACAGAGCCCTGATCCCGATGGCATTCGCCTGCGCTTTTCTATCCAGCCCCGCCCATGGTCAGGCACAACCTGAAACTTCGCTCAGGGCCGGGTCGCTCGTTGGGCAGACTGACGCCGCCGATCGTCAGTCGCTGCGGTCGCAAGGTTGGATTCTCCGTCGGCGCGCGAGCACCGGCGTTCGCGGGTGGAGCGACTGGTCGGATGCCAACGCCTTACGGAAAATCGTTTTGGAAGAGATCGATGGCAAAATCATATCTGCGACTCTCGAGCCGCTATCCGCGTCTTCGCCTAAACCTAAACAAACACCGGCTCCCGGCAAATTTTGATCCCTGCGATTGAAATACACCGGGATGGCTCAACTGCGGATGAGAATTTCAGCTCCGAGTAGCTATAGGGCTAGGACCAAGGCGTAATTGAGGTCAGGCTGCGAGCGCGACTTTTGACAACGAAATTAGGCGATTTCCAGAATCGGCTAAATAATTACGGTCTAGCAGCGGAGCTTCGGCTGGTGACGAAAAAAGCCGCCAACCCGTCGGTCGGCGGCTTCCCCGTAGTGTTCGCAAAAGGGAGTTAAGCGAACAACCTCATCCGAGCCGATCAGGCCTCGAGACCTGCCGTAATCCGCTTGATCTTCGTATCGAAGTTGACATCAGAACGACGTTTTGCCGAACGCATCGCAAAACCGATCGCGCCGAAGCCCAAGATCATCATCAGCCAGGTTGCTGATTCTGGCACAGCTGCGACGGCGGCAGTCGCACCGCCTAGCCGAAGCTGCCGTAGGTCTTGAATACCGGTTGAAGAGGGGTTGCCGGTGAACGTCACACTGGTGAATCGCTCGCCGCTCGTGCCGGTGATGCCCAGAAAGTTCTGGCCATTGGTGCCAATCGTCTGACTTCCGTACACACCCAGTAAGGGGTCAAAATAGGAAATAATCACCGACGTCGCTTCATTCATCTGATTCCCCGGCAACGGAAACAGGTTGAACGTTGCGCTGGTGAACGTAGCTCCGTTCGTGAGGGCAAATGTCAGCGCGTTCAGCAAACCGTCAGCGGACGAGACATCAGCCTGCCCGTTTGCGTTGCCGTTCAACAGCGCATCGATCGAGCTCGTGAAAATGACCCCCAGATTCGTCGTCTGAGTCGAGCCCGCCACGGTC
>JBBSVG010000850.1:0-1169 GCA_038233775.1 Bacteroidota bacterium
CCGGCCCAACCACCGGGCGGCGCTTCCGGTCCCCCTCGAACCTTTTTACTTGACCCACGCCATGCGCAGAACACCTTTTCACTCGCTGTTCAGTTGGTCGGCGCTGCTGATCTTGCTGCTCGTCGCCGGTCGGGCGCAGGCCCAAGCGCCGACGTGGACGCTCGATCCGGCCGCCTACGAGTTCAGCGAAACCGTCACGGCGACGGTGCTCGTCGGCGATCTGCCCGCAACCGACGCCCGCGTGCAGCTCGGCGCGTTTGTCGGCGCCTCGCTTCGCGGCGTGGCCCGACCCATCTCGCTCGGCGGCGGCACGTCGCTGTTTTTCCTGACGATCCACTCGAACATCGCCTCGGGCGAGTTGCTGACGTTTCAGGTCTATGATCCGACCAGCAACCAGACGCTGCCGCTGCGCGAGACGATCACGTTCGCCTCCGGCGCCGCGCTCGGCGATCCGGCCGAACCGGTTCAGCTCACGACCGGACCGGCCACCGGCACCGGACCGGGCTGGATTGCCCCGAACCTCGCCCGGTTCGAGCATCAGATGACCGTGACCGGCGCGCTTGAGATCGACGGCCGAGTTTCGGCGCACCCCGGCGACCGGATCGGCGCGTTCGTCGGCAGCGACTGTCGCGGCATCGCGGCGCCGGTGCTGGTCGGCGACCGAGCGCTGTATTTTCTGACGGTCGGCGGCGTCGCGGCCAGCGGCGAGACGGTTCGGTTCAAGGCCTACAGCGGCGCGACCGGGCAGACGTTCGGCGTGCCCGACTCGCTCGCGTTCGTCGGCGCAGCGGCGCTGGGCGATCCGATTGACCCGTACCGCTGGCGGGTTGGCGCCCAGCGCTCGACCGGCTGGACCGCCCCGACCGGCCAGTTCGAGGCGACGATGACCCTCACCGCCGCGCTCGATCCGGCGGCCGATCCGCCCGGAACCGACGATCAGTTGGGCGCTTTCATCGGCGGCGAGCTGCGCGGCGTGACCTCTCCGATTCGGTTCGACGGCGGCTGGCGCTTCTTCCTGACGGTCGCCGGTGGCGCCAACGAGAGCGCCGACATCGTGTTTCGCCTCTACCGCGCCAACCGAGACGCCGTCGAGACGATCTCAGATCTGATCGCCTTCACCCCAAGCGGCGCGCTCGGCGATCCGGTCGCGCCGGTCGTGCTCCACCCGA
>JBBSVG010000851.1:0-1169 GCA_038233775.1 Bacteroidota bacterium
CCGCCCCGGTCGGCAACGGTGCGACGGTGACGTACGGGTACAACCGCACGATCACGCCGGCCGCTGCTGGCTTCCGCGCGATCAACTCGGAATACGCCGCTTCCGAGGCTGTGACCGAGCGGTACAATGTCGATTTGAAGCCGTTCGGCGGCTCGTATGAGCTCGACCGGGTTGTCGCCCGTCTCGGCGGCATCGCGTCGCAGGTCGCCTTTCAGTCGGAACAGAAGATCAAAAGCACCGTGCGCGTTTTTCACGACGCGATGATCAACGGCGACACCGGCACTGACGCCAACGCGTTCGACGGGCTCGACAAGGCGCTGCTCGGCAGCTCGACCGAGTATCGCGCGGCGGCCATCATCGACCTGAGCACGGCGAACGCCATCGACACGAACTACAAACTCGTGCTCGACGAGTTGGATCTGTTCCTCGCGCTGCTGAACGAGAAGCCCGATGCGCTGATGTGCAACCGGACGCTCCGCGCCAAGCTGAACGCCGTCGCCCGTCGCTCTGGCTACTTCAGCCAGATGACCGACGCGTTCGGGAAGGTCGTCGAGATGTTCAACGGCATCCCGCTCGTCGATCCCGGCGACAAGCCGGCCAGCTCGGCGGCCATCGTCGGCAACTACACCCGCACCATCGGCGCCGCGACGACCAACCTGACCGACCTGTACGCGGTCAAGTTCGGCCTCGACGCGTTCCACGCCATCACGTTGCCGGTTGACGAGCAGAACCCGCTCGTCAAGGTGATCCTGCCGAAGTGGGGCGCCGACGACGAGGCTGGGGCCGTCAAGAAGGGCGAGGTCGAGATGGTCGCCGCCGTCGCGCTGAAGGCGACCAAGTCGGCTGGCGTGTTCCGCAACTTCAAAATCGCGTAACGACCGCGATCAGGACTCCCGTCGGGGCTATGTCCTCCGGCTCCGATGGGTCACGCGGGCGGCTCTAATGGGGTAGCCGCCCGCACTCTTTCTTCTCTGGCTCAACATCGATTATGGCAAATCCAGCCCCGCCGGGCCGCACCGTGTACCGCATCGAGGCGCCCGTCCGGTCGTTCTAGGGCTCCGTCGCGGGCGTCAACTTCTCCTCGGGTCGCGGCGAGACGACCGACCCCGGCTGCATCTGGTGGTTCGAGTCGCGCGGCTACACTGTCACGCGGCACAACGTGACCGAGA
>JBBSVG010000852.1:0-1161 GCA_038233775.1 Bacteroidota bacterium
ATGGGCCTCGCGCTCAACGGCGACCGGAGCGTGATCCACTCGGTCGATTGGGTCCGGTTGGGCGGCGGCGCCGCTGTCGCGGTCACGTTGCCGCTCTACGCGACCTCGCTCTGGCCGCTAAACATCGCTTCCGCCGGGCTTTACGTCACCGCCTCGGGGGTGCAAGCGTATGAAGCCTACCGACCGTTCGGCGTCAAAGGCGTGCTGACCGGATTCTTCGTCGGCGGGATCGAGTCGCGCGCGCTTGGGACGACCAAAGTGCGCCGGATTGAGGCGTTCAACGCGCTCGGTTGCATCGGCGGGTTCGCGGTCGGGCTGACCGAATCGCGCAAAGGAACCGATCTGGGCGCTTATTACGACCGTTATGCGCTTCATCGCTAAGGCCGCGCTGCTCGTGCTGACGGCCGCCGCACCGGCTGCTGCCCAATCGGACCGCTGGGAGACGCCCGCGCCGCTCGTTCCGTACCGCGCCGCGCCGGTTGCCGCATCACCGTCCGCCGCGCCGCCGCTGTTTCGGCTCTACCGCTTTGTGATCGCCGATCAGGACGGCGACGTCTGCCCGTTTCGCCCGTCGTGCTCGGCTTTCACCCAAGCCGCCATCGCCCGAAAAGGCTGGATCGTCGGCGGGTTGATGGGCGCCGACCGGTTGGTGCGCGACACGAATCCGCTCAAATCGGCTCGCGCTTACGGCCTCGTCCGCGACGGCGCCGGTGTCTATCTGTCGGACCCGGTCGCCGACCGCGAACCGTGAAAGCGCTCTTTCTGGCGCTGCTGCTCGTCGCGCCGAGCGCCTTGCACGCGCAGGGTTTGGCGACCGATCTCGCCCGCGTCCGCGCTTTTGCCGACACGCTCGCCCGTCGCGGCGACGACGCCCGAGCGGCGGCCGAGTGGGAGCGGGCGCTGTTCTTGGGCGGTCCCGACTCGCTGCTCGACGCCATCGGCCAAGCGCACCGCCGTCGCGGTCAGCCCGGTTTGGCGGTCGATGCGTTCACCCGCTGGCTGCCGCGTGCGCCCGAGCGGGCCGCCGATCAGATCGGTTACACCTACTTGCTCGCCGGCGACGACCGCTCCGCCGAGCGGTTTTTAAGCGATCATTCGGCCAGCGCCGCATCTCGCCGACTCCGCGCCGCCGCGCTGCTGAATCTCGACGAACCGGCCGCC
>JBBSVG010000853.1:0-1143 GCA_038233775.1 Bacteroidota bacterium
GCATCGAGAAGACCAAGCGCTCGTTGCGTATGACCGGGCGCGGGATCTCGACGGGCTGCGGTTCCGGGCACCGTCGGCGCTGAACCAAGCGATTGCCGAGGTTTGTCGCTCGGAGAACGTCCCGTTCGTCGATGTCGTCTCGGCCTTCCGCAAAGCGTCGCCGGGCGGGATTCTGGGCCATACACTCTTGATGGAACACGTCCATCCGAACGCTGACGGCTACCGATTGCTCGCTCAGACCTTCGGCGACGCGCTTCGGGACAGCCACGCGCTCGGCACCGACTGGCCGACCGAGCGCGAACCGACCGCCGCGCAGGCCGATTCGCTCTACGAGCTGACGCCGATGGACCGGGCTACGGGCGCGCTCCGAATCGCGCTGTTGAAGAACGATTGGCCGTTCACCTCGATGCCGGTCGCCCAACCGTACACGCCGCGCACCCCGGCCGAGCAGATGGCGTGGGCGCTGTACCACCGCGAGGGCGAGATCACGACGTGGGAGCGGGCGCACGTCGGGCTGGCCGAGCAATACGTCACCGCCGGTCGGCTCGATCTGGCCGCTGCCGAGTACCGGACGCTGGCGCTGGCGTATCCGACGAGCGTCTCGCCGTTTCTGCGGCTCGGTCAGCTTTATTTGCAGGCGCATCAGCCCGGCCGGGCGCTGCCCTGGCTGGCTCGGGCGCAGGCCGTCGAGCCGACGACGCAGGGCACCGCGATGCTCGAACTGGCCCGTCAACCGGTCGATTCGGCGGCGGTGCGGCCATGAGCAAGGTCTTCCCGCCGCTGCCGGGTCCGCCGCCCGCGCCGCCTCGACCCGACGCGTGGACCCAACTCAAACGCTTCGGCAAAACGCTCTATCGCGGCTGGATGGCGTTCGCCCACGTCCTCGGCGCGATCAACACCGGGGTGATTCTGACGGTCGTGTACGTCGTCCTGATCGGCCCGATCCGCTTGATTCTGCTGCTGATGGGCAAAGACGAGTACCAGCGCCGCCGCCCCGCCCCGCCCGCCGACGGCAGCTATTTTCATCCCGTCGAACCCATCGACTCGACCGACGCGCGCAGCCGGAGGCAGTTTTGAGTGATGAGTGATGAGCGATGAAACGGCGATTTCGGATTGATGATCGCGGATTGATGAAACGGCGGC
>JBBSVG010000854.1:0-1141 GCA_038233775.1 Bacteroidota bacterium
CCAAGCGGGCCAAGTCGGGATCGACGCCGCGCTCAAACCGGTACGACGCGTCGCTTGACAGCCCGAGCGCCCGAGCCGTCCGCCGGATGCTCGCCGGGTCAAAGTGGGCGCTCTCGATCAGCACCGACGTGGTCCGGTCGGTGATCTCGGTCTCCAGTCCGCCCATGACGCCGGCCACCGCGACCGGTTTTGACTCGTCGCCGATCATCAGCGTGCCGACCGGCAGCAGCCGCGTCTTGCCGTCGAGCGTGACGAACGAGGTGGGTTCGGTCAGCGAGGAAACCCGAATCGCGGCGCCCGAAAGCGTGTCAAGGTCGAACCCGTGCAGCGGTTGCCCCAACTCGTGCATGACGTAGTTCGTGACATCGACGACGATGTTGCGCGGTCGGAGTCCGATGGCCTCGAGCCGCGCCGCCAGCCACGACGGCGACGGGCCAACGGTCACGTTCCGCAGCACGCGGGCGACGTAACGGCTGCACCCGCGCGGATCATCGACCGTTACCGTCACCGATGCTTCGGTCGATGGACCGCCGATATGGCCGTGCAACTCGGGCGTCGGCAGCCGAAGCTTCGCGTCGTCGCTCAGCGCCGCGACCTCTCGGGCGACGCCGATGTGCGACAGCAGATCGGGCCGGTTGGCGGTGATGGCGAGGTCGAGCACGACGTCCGACCGGTCGCGGAGAAACGTCGCCAACTCGGCACCGACGGGCGCGTCCGACGACAACTCCCAGATCCCCGGCGACCGCTCGGCGACAAGCCCAAGCTCCGATTCGGAGCAGATCATCCCATTCGAGACCTCGCCGCGAATCTTTCCCTTCTCGATCTTCACCGCCAACGGCTGACCGTCTTTCGGCAAGCGGGCGCCGACGGTCGCGACCGGGACTCTCAGCCCAACCCGAGCGTTCGGCGCGCCGCAGACGATGGCAACCGGCTCGCCGTCGGGCGCCAGCCGAACCGAGCAGAGCGACAGCCGGTCGGCGTTCGGATGCTGCACGCGCTCGACGATCTCGCCGACGACGACGCCGGAGAACGCCTCCAGATCGCCACCGACCCGGTCGATGGATTCGACCTCCATCCCGCGCATCGTCAACTCGGCGGCGAGTTGCTCGGGCAGTTGGGGCAAATCGACGTAATCACGGAG
>JBBSVG010000855.1:0-1117 GCA_038233775.1 Bacteroidota bacterium
CAACCGGTCGTCGTCAGGCGCTTCGGCGTGGCGGAGCGAGCCAGCCGTGTCGAGCCCGGCCGCCTCGTACACATCGCAATGGCCGGTCGCGCCGCGACGGACCAGCACGGCACCGAGCCCGAGCAAGACGAGGCCGTGCAGCTTGATCAGCTTGAATCCGGCCACGGCGAGGGCCGCGCCGCCGAGCACGGAGAGCCACCGCTCCTGCTCGCTGACGTTCATCGGCTTGGTCATCGGACCGGATTGGCCGGTCAGGCCGCGCAGAATATCGGGTGTGGACATGGGATCAACCTCGGGTCGTGAAGGGAAACAGGCCGCAAATCGCCGTCTGTCCCTACAACACCGAGAGCGGACCAAATCGCGCCCGTCGTCAGGAAGCGCTGTCGTCGGGGCGGGTTGCGTCGCGTCGAACGATCTCGGTTTCGTCGGGTCGTGGGTCGTCGAGATGCTGCGCCAGCCGGTCGTCGAAGTCGCGTTCCGTGACCGACCGGACCGGCGCGGGCGTCGAGCGGGCAACCGACAGTCGGGCCAGCACGCGCAGGACGATCACGCCCATCGCCACCAGCAACAACCAGCGACCGTTGCGGACCGGATCGGCTGTCGGGATGGCTTGGAAGAAAACCAGCGCCCAGACGCCGATCACGGCCAGCAACAGCCATTGGGACCAGCGGACGAACTTTGTCAGGAACTCGTTCATGCGGCCGTCTCCTCGTTGGATAGCACGCGGCGGATGCGACCACCGCCGACCACGTCGTCGCCGTCATAGAACACCACCGACTGCCCCGGCGCGACGGCGCGGCGCGGCTGGCTGAAATCGACCCGCGCTGTGCCCGGCTCGGCGGTTGGGTGCAAGGTCGCCGCGACACCGGCGTCACGGTAGCGGATCTTGACCGTCGCGTCGGCGCCCGAGGCCGGAATCTCGTCCCACTTGATCAGATTCACGCCCTCGGCGATCAGCGCGTTGGAACTCAGCGCCTCGTCGCGGCCGACCGTCAAGGTGTTCGTGTTCGCGTCAATCTCGGTGACGTAGATCGGGTAGCCCAACGAGATGCCCAGCCCGCGCCGCTGGCCGACCGTGTAGAACGGATAGCCGTCGTGCTCGCCGACGACCTCGCCG
>JBBSVG010000856.1:0-1114 GCA_038233775.1 Bacteroidota bacterium
CGGGCTGGGCGAGGTGCAGGCCGATTTCGTCGGCGCCACCTTTCGCGCTGGCCGGTCGACGCTTGGGCTGAACCTGAGCTACGCCGGCGTGACCGGGCTTGAACTCCGCACCCGGCCCGGCGCTGCGGAGGGGACGTTCGATCAGCGCGATGCCGCCGTTGGCGCGACGCTGGCCCGACCGGTGGGCGGCGATGTCAGCGTCGGCGTCGGGCTGCGCTATCTATACGAACAACTCTACGACGCGACGGCCGGTGGATTCGCCTTCGATCTTGGCGCCTCGTGGCGAAAGCCTGCGGGTCGGGTGGCGCTCGGTGCTGCGATTCGCAACCTCGGCCGGATGGGCGCGCTCGACATCGACCGCTCGCCGCTGCCGACCGTCGCTGCGCTCGGCGCCGCCTACGGATTGCCCGTCGCCGCGCTCGGCGATGAGGTTCGGCTCGCGGCCGACATCGAACAGGGACTCGTTGCCGCGACGACCGCCGGACGATTTGGGCTCGAAGTGGGCCTGCGGGGACGACTGGCGCTGCGGACCGGGTATCAGCTCGGTTTGCCCGGTCGCGGTTTCTCCGCCGGCCTCGGCGCGACGGTCGGCCGACTGGCCGTCGGGTACGCTTTTCAGCCGCACGATTTGGGCGCGACCCACGGTTTGTCGGTCGGCCTCGCCTACTGAACGTGCCCGCCGCTGGTCAAGCGGAACAGCGCTTGCAGAGGGCGGCCGGTTTCCATTTCCCGGAGGTGCAGCGCGATGCGTAACGCGATCCCCGTTGCTTTCTTGAGCTTGCTCGTGGCCGCGTTTGCGGTGTTTCATCTCGTTCGTGGCGACAGTTCCACAGCCGAGGCCGCCCAGGGTCCGGCGCCGACATTGATCTGGAAAGGCATCGAAGCCGGGATGGCCCAAGCGAAAGCCGAAGGCAAGCCGGTCGTGGTTGATGTCTATACCGACTGGTGCGGCTGGTGCAAGAAGATGGACCAAACGACCTACCGCGATCCGGCGGTCGTCAGTCGGTTGAAGCGGCAGTTCGTGGTGGTCAAGCTCAACGCCGAGAGCGAGTCGGAAGTAACGTTCACCGGGCGCAAGGTGAGCGAGGCGCAACTGGCTGGCGGCGTGTTCGGC
>JBBSVG010000857.1:0-1090 GCA_038233775.1 Bacteroidota bacterium
CCGCCATCGCCAGCAGATTGCCGTTGCGAAACGGGACGTAGCTCGACGGGATGCCGGTCGCCGCTAAATCGGCCGCCGAGACGGGCCTGTTGGGATCGGTCAGCGACGAGCCGCCGATGGTTTTTAAGTAGCCGATATCGACCGTCAGCCGGTCGGTGATGGCGAGCGCCGCGCAAACCTCGTCGAACGCCTGCCGCTCCCGCGCCTCGGTCCGTTGACCGTAGTTGACGTGCAAGCCGGCCACGCGAAACCCATCGCGCCGGGCGACGGCAGCCGTCACGCACGAGTCCATTCCGCCGCTCATCAAGACCACTGCGACCGAAGCCATCGCCGCCCCTCTGTCAGATCGTTCAAAAAAGCCGTCAGCGGACGCTCGCCGGGGTGCGGAACGGGCCAACGCGGAGCAGGTCGGCCAGTTCGTCGGTGAGCGAATGGAGGGCGAAGAAGACGACGCCGGAGCCGCGTGTCCGGGCGGCGGTGATCTCGTCGAGCATCAGTCGCGGCGGCAGTTGCCGGTCGAGCAGCAAGCCGACATAGACCGGCCGCGCCCCGGCGAAATCGGCCATCTCAGCGGTTCGCTCGGCGATCCACGGCGCGTCGGTCGTGTACGACATCGGGCAGATGAAGCTCAGGTCGCCCGCCGTGAGCCACGTCGGCCAGTCTTGGTATTTCTTCAGCTTCGCCTCGTATAGATCGGGGAACACGGCCGCCGAGAGCCGGAGCGTCGGGTGCGCCCGGCGGATGCGCTGGACGAACCCCGTCACCTGCGCCTGTCGCCAGCCGACCCAACGCGCCCAGCGGACCGAATCGGCGGGCGTGACGGCGACCGGATCGAAGCCAGCGAGCGCTTGAAACCGCCGCCGCGACTGGTCGCTGTACCCATAATCTTGCTCGCTGGTCGGCGAGACCGGGTAGCGAATATAATCGAGTTGGACGCCGTCGAGTTGCGGGTAGCGCCGGGCCAGTTCGCTGTACATCCGCGCCAAATAGTCCTGCACGGCCGGGTTGCCGGGATCGAGGAACAGATAACCCGGCTCGGCGACGGACGGCGCTTGGCCGTCGCGGCGGCGGTTGAGCCAGTCGGGATGCA
>JBBSVG010000858.1:0-1085 GCA_038233775.1 Bacteroidota bacterium
CCGACGAGGCGCGGCGGCTGGTGGAGCAGGCGTTTGGCGACTGGCAGCCGGTTGGTCCCCCGGCCGAGCCCGCCCCGCCGCCGATCCGCTCGACCGGTCGCCGCGTGGTCGTGATCGACCGACCCGAGCTGACCCAGGCCAGCGTTCGACTCGGCCACCCGGCCATCGCCCGGCAGTCGCCGATCTACGACGCGGCAACCGTGATGAACACGATCTTGGGCGGCGGCGGCTTCGCCTCGCGGCTGGTGGCCGACGTGCGGACCCGGCAAGGGCTGGCCTACTCGGTCGGCTCGGGCCTCGCGGCGCGCCGATCTGGCGGCGCCTTTCTGGTCGGCGTGCAGACCAAGTCGGCCAGCGTCGGGCAGGCTATAGCGTCCAGTTTAGCACACATGTCAGCGCTGGCCGAGTCGGGTCCGACGGCGACAGAACTTGCCGACACGCAGGGCCGGGCGCTCGGCTCGCTCCCGTTCCAGCTCGAGACCAACCGGGGCAAGGCCGGTGCGCTCATCACGGCCGCGTTCTACGGGCTCGGGCTGGATCATCTGGCGCGACAGGCCGAGCGGATCGCGTCGCTGACCGAAACCGACGTGCAGACGGCCGCGCGGGCGATCCTCGATCCCGACGGCGCACTCATCGTGCTGGCCGCGCCGCTCGAAGCGGTCCGGGCGCAGCTTGAGGCGTTCGGTCCGGTCGAGACGCTGGTGCCGCCGACGAATTAGCCGCGATCCGGCCGGTCGATTGGGCCGTTGTCAAGGTGCCGATCTGGTCCGGTGTTTGACTTTAAGCCCATTGATTCCGCCGGTTGAAACGCCGCCCCAGCCTCCGCTCGGGGCCGACGGCTCATCCCTCACGCGTTCCGTTTTTCCCCGCTGAGCGAGGCCACCGTATGTCTATCCATCGCACGCTCCGTCGCCATCTTTCGGCGTTCGGACCGGCTGTCTTGCTTGCCCTTGCGGCGTTGCTCGGGGCCGCTCGGCCGACCGAGGCGCAGCAGTTCGGCAAGAACAAGGTGCAGTACCACACCTTCAACTATCAGTTCATCCAGAGCGAGCACTTCGACCTCTACTACACCGACGGCGGTTACG
>JBBSVG010000859.1:0-1085 GCA_038233775.1 Bacteroidota bacterium
CCGGGCGGGTGAGGGTGAACGAGATCGTCGTCGTCGGGTTGAACGGGTTCGGCGCGTTCGGGTGCAGCGCAAACGCCACCGGGCGGCGTGCATCGTCACCGACAGCGGTCGGATTGACGTTGGTGACCTCGACGAACAGGTCGTCGCCGGAGCGCGTCACGGTGTAGCGTGGCAGCGCCTTCGTCGTCGGCGGCCGGAGCACGGTCCCGGTGGCCGAATATTGGGAAAAGTGACACGGGCATTCATAGAACCCGTTGGGTCGCGCTGCCGTCGGCGGCTGGATCTCGACGTAGGCGCACGCCTCGTGGGTGCAGAGCCGGTCGATGGCCGAGAAGGTGTCGTCCGCCAGGTGAATGATGCTGATCAGCACCGCCGCGCCGCCGGAGGCTGAGGGGAACTGAAAGTATTTTACCCCAGAGAACTTATTGAGCACTGGATCATAGTCAACCCTGACGGCCAGTTCCGGGTGATCGCCCAAGCGGAGCTTGACCGTGCCGAGCAGACCGGCCGGGATGGCCGCTTCGGCGCGACCGACGAGGGCGGGACAGATCGTCCCAAGGGCCAGCGCCGCAGCGCTCCGACCGAGGAACGTGCGACGACTGGACAATGGCGAATCGGGCATGGGGGTTTATAACTTGAACAAAAGGGGTTCTGCGGGCAGAACAGCCAACGAAACGCGCGGGCGGTGTTGGCGGATTGAACACCCGGAAGTGTGTCGCGACACGTTTTGCAAAGAGCAGGCCCGGTCCGAACGCACCGACGCCCGACTCTGCGCAAAGCGAGTCGGGCGTCGGTCAACCCCGAACCGTTACTTCATGAGCATCATGTGCCGCGTCTTGCTGTCGCCTTCAATGTCGAGGCGATAGAGGTAGATGCCGCTCGTCAGCCCAGACCCATCGAAGCGACTCTGGTGCGGACCGGCCGACTGGATCGCATCGACCAGGCGAGCCACCTCCCGACCGAGCGCGTCGAACACCGTCAGTCGGACCGGACCGGCGGCTTTCAGTTCGTACCGGATCTCGGTCGCTGGATTGAACGGGTTCGGGCTGTTCTGCTCGAGCGCGAAGCGACCAACGACAGCCTCG
>JBBSVG010000860.1:0-1082 GCA_038233775.1 Bacteroidota bacterium
AACAGTTAGAAGCGGCAGGGATAACCGAACCCATCCACGCTCCGCCGCAAGGCGAAACCGAAACGAATCGGTGGGTTAAGCAGCGTCGCGGCCAACGCTTCTTTCGGGCAAGCGTGCTCGCCAGCTACCGTTCGACGTGCTGCATCTCTGGAATCACCGAGCCACGTCTGCTGATCGCCAGCCACATCGTCCCGTGGCGAGACGATCCAAGCGCTCGTCTGGACCCACGAAACGGGCTGTGTTTGTCGTCGTTGCATGATCGACTTTTCGATGCCGGAATCATCACTGTCACGCCGGATCATCACATCCTCGTTTCAGCCGGGTATATTCAAACCAGCCGAGACGACTTCTCGCGACGCCACATTCATTCGCTTCACCAAACGGCGATCACAAGCCCGCAGAAGTTTGCCCCTTTAACCGCTTACTTGGAATACCACAATGAGCACATTTTTGAAAAAGTCGTTACCTGAATCGGCTTGGATATCTCAAGAGATCTGGACTGCTGATTACACATGGTTCATCGTCGATGAAGGCCGAATCGACTATGCGTTCAAATCAAAAGACGATGCATTGGCTTACCAAAAACTATCGCCGATGGTATATCTCACGTCTATTCTCGTTGATTTGGATGACGTTTCAGACATTTTAGGAACAACGCCCGATGATGAGTCTTGCTGGCTGCACAAAACCCCGCGCTGTGTCAGTAGGGCGATATAATGAGGCAGCGAGGCACGAACCGCAGTTCCCAGACGACCGCGAGCCGCGCCGCTGAGCGAAATCGGAGACGGGCGTGAACCGGGCGAAAACCATCGTTGAGCGGTTGCGGGCGGCGTACCCGGACGCGGTCAGTTCTCTCGATTTCACGACGCCGCTGGAGTTGCTCGTCGCGACGATTCTCTCGGCGCAGTGTACCGACGAGCGCGTCAACCGGACGACGCCGGCGCTGTTCGGTCGCTACCGGACGGCGGCCGAGTTCGCGGCGGCTGAGCCGGACGAGTTGGAGGCGCTGATCCGGCCGACCGGGTTCTTCAAGGTCAAGGCGGCGCACATCAAGGCCGCGTGCGGGCGGATCGTGGCCGAGC
>JBBSVG010000861.1:0-1079 GCA_038233775.1 Bacteroidota bacterium
CCGTTTTCTTGCCGTGAGCTGATAGCTGACGGCTGATAGCTGTCAGCTCCCTTGCAACCATTCGGCCGGGTTCGGCATCCAACCGGGGCAGATGTTTCACGACGACCCGATCCCGTTCAGCCCAAGACGACAATGACCGCGCTCCGCTCCCTGATGGCCCTGTCCGCTTTCTGTCTGGTGGCGAACCAGTTCGACGCCCGCGCCGATCATCCGGCCACACGACCGACCGATCATCCGGTGACGACGCAGCCGACCGAGCGCCGCGTGGGTCGGACAGCGCTTGCGGCCCGATCCGGTGGCCTGTTGCGCTTCGATCTGCAATCGGGCGGGTCGATCCGGGTCGTTGGCTGGGACCGCGATTCGGTCGCCGTGATGAGCGACGCGGACGGCGATTGTCCGGCGGTCGAGACGACGGCCGACGGCGACGGGGTTCGGGTTCGCACCGCTGGACGGCGGAACCGGAACAGCGACTGCGACCTGCGGCTGGTCATCAACGTCCCGGCGCGCTATGATGTCGAGATCGACTCGAAAGGCGGCGGCGTCACGATTTCGGGCGTCACGGGTCGATTCAGCGGCCGGACGATGGGCGGTGCGCTGAACCTCGACCGCTTGGCGGGCACGCTCGACCTGAGCACGATGGGCGGCTCGGTCAGCCTGACGAACGCCGATATCGACGGCAAGCTCTCGACGATGGGCGGTTCGGTGCGGCTCGCTCACATCGTCGGCGATGTGAACGCGACGACGCTCGGCGGCTCGGTCAGCCGGACCGATGTGACCAGTCGGCGCGGCGAACGGCAGGACGCGGTCCGCAGTTCGTCGGGCGAGACGCGCTCGACCAGCCCGAGCGGTGTTGTTGAGATCCACAAGATGGGCGGCGGAATCGAGCTAACCGACGCCCCGGCCGGGGCCGATCTCTCGACGATGGGCGGCGCGATCTACATCGGCCGGTCCGGCGGTCGGGTGAAGGTCAGCACGATGGGCGGCAACATCCGACTCGACGCGATTGACGGCGCGATCCAAGCGACGACGATGGGCGGCAACATCGTCGCGACGATGATCGGCGACCCGGCGACCGGCGA
>JBBSVG010000862.1:0-1072 GCA_038233775.1 Bacteroidota bacterium
ACCGGTACCGATAGGTTCGGCCGATCTGGACCCGAGCGTCGGTCACGCCGTAGTGTCGCACGGTTGAACTGTTGCCCGCGCCATCGACGGTTGCCACCACTTGGTAGGCACCGCTGGTCCCGGTGGCACCCACGGTGGCGCGCTCGACGATGAAGCGGGCGTTGTCGCGCTCGCTCTGCGTGGTCCAACCCACCTGCACCACCACCCCACCCGCAGCCTGACCGCTGCTCTTCGCGGTGAACGCGCTCAGTTCAACCGGCAACCCGGTGTCGCTGGCGCCCAGCAGCAGCGTGACCGATGCGGGTTGCTCGGCGCCGGTTGCGTCGGCCAGGTACAGATCGCTGAACGCCGGCCGGGCCGAGGGCGCCAGCGCGTACTGCGTCTTCCACGCCTGATCGGTCAGCCGGTGAAAGTTCTCGGTGATCGCCTCGTAGTAGCTCGACACCGGACCGATGCAGGCGACCGTCGTCCCGTCCGGCAGCGGCGCGAGCACGACGGCCAACTCGACCGGACCCGTCCCGGCGTGCAACACGCGCCCAACGGGGATGCCATTTTCATCGGTCGGTTGGGTGTGGACATCCGCCACGACCAGATCAGGCTCCATCAACCCCGATTCTCCCGTGTAGTAGAGTCGGGTATACCAACCGTCGTAGGTGATCGAGCATCCTTCCACTTCGACCAGCATCTTCCGCAGAAACAGCCGCTCGTCGTCGGAGATCGGCGTGTGGCTCAACTCCTTGTCGGCGATGACGCCGAGCCTGTCCATGATCCCAGCCACCCCGTTGAAATAACCGGGGGCGAACCGCGTGGCGGCTTGCCGGGCGTAGCGACCGACGGCGGCGTAGAACTCGGGCACCGGCTCGACGTAGCTCTCCGGGAACGAACAGATCGGCGAATCGGTGTACGACGACTTGGCGTAGAGCAGGTTGTCGTGTCGCAACTCGGCCCAACTCGACAGTTGGGTCGTCAGCTTGGCCTGCCACCACGCGGCCGTCCGCATGAACGGCGGCAGCCCGCTGCGGTCGCGCGGCGGGTTGAGCGAGCGAATCGCGTTGAGCCAGCCCGTATAGAG
>JBBSVG010000863.1:0-1040 GCA_038233775.1 Bacteroidota bacterium
CCGACCGGCCGCCGAGCGTGAAGCTCCACGATGCGGTCAGGCGAACGGGCTGGGCGTGGTCGTTCACGATCATCCACGACTTGCGCGTGATCTGTCCGGCTTGGGCGTGCGCGTTGAGATCGGTGTGGACCGGCCAGCCGCCCAGAAACGTCAGCAGCGGGCGGTTGTCGGCGGCGATCTGTTGGCCCGTAACGGTCAACGCGACCGGCGGTTTGGGCGAAACCGGCTTCTCGGCAGGCTGCCAACCGGTCGGATCGAGCGCGCTCGGCGGCGGTGTTAAACCGAATCCGCCAGCCAAAATCTGCTCGCCGTGGATGAATTGGTTGGCGCCGTAACCGCGCCAGCCGCGCAACGTGCGCCGGATGAACAGCCCGCGCAGCCGGTCGGTCGCCGGGGTTTGCCCAATCGCCGCCCGCGCCGCGCCCTTGCGCCGAACGCCCATCAGCCGGACCGTTTCGGGCAGCAGCCCGTCGTAGGCGGCGGGACCGAGGTACTCGGCGGCCCACTCGACGCTGAGCGGTTCGCCCTCGTAGCCGCCGCCCTCGGCGGTCGGTCCCGCCCAGACATTGTGCCAGAAGAACAACAACGGGAAGGCGTATTCCAGCGCAATCAACGGTTTACGCGGGTCTCGGCTCGTCGCCCAGCGCTCCGGCCAGTCGGCCCGCTCCTGCAACGGGACGGCGAAGGATTGATAGGCGAGCGTGCTGTAGATCGGCCCAACGGCGCCAGCGGCGTGGTGCAGGTTCGGCCGGGTCGGATCGAGCGCGGCGAAGACACTGTCCTCGGTCGCCATCGCGGCCGATTTCAGGACAAAATCGGGCGTATCGAGCGGATAGCGGTCGTCGCCCAACCGGTCGAAGTGCCGGTCGAGCCGATAGTGATTCTGGCCGAGGTTGAAATCGCTCGACCACATCGCCAGCGACGGGTGCGCGCCCAAGCGGCCGACGAGCGCATCGACCCGCGACGCGATCCACGGCCCGAGCTTCGAGCGGAGTCGCCTGTCGCCCCATAGTTTATACGTGCCGCGCACGTCGAAGCCG
>JBBSVG010000864.1:0-1038 GCA_038233775.1 Bacteroidota bacterium
CAGCCAGTCGAGCTGCTCGCGGAGCGTGGCCGGGCGGTCGTGGGCCAGATGGTCGCGCAGCCGGTCATCGGCCTCGCGCTCGCTCATCCCGGCCGAAACGAGGTCTTGATGCCAGAGCCGCAGGTAGAGATTAATCACGCCGGAATCGTCGGAGCGGACCAGATCGCCGATCACGACGACGCCGCCCGGCGCCAGCGCCCGCTGGACCCGGCCGTACACGATCTGCTTCTCGACATCGCCGACCCGGTGCAGCGTGAACGACGAAACGATCAGATCGTAGCCGTTCTTCATCGGCAAGAGCGCCGTCAGATCGATGTGCTCCAGCGTCAGCCGCTCGCCAGCGTCGGATAGGTTCTGCCGGGCTTGGTCGATCATCTTGGCCGAGACATCGACCCCGTGGATCGTCGCATTGGGAAACGCCGTCAGCAGCTCACGGGTCAGGCCGCCGGTGCCGACGCCAATCTCCAAAATGCGCCCAACCGGGTTGCCGACGCCCTGGACGAAGCCGATCATCGCCTGGTGAACGGCTTGGTACGGAACGATGGCTTGGATGATCTCCGGCACTCGGTCGAACCGGTCAACGAGCGCTTCCATCTTCGCGCGGCGGATCGCTTGCTGGGCGGCGGGCGGCGTGTTCGGGTCGGACATATCGGACAAAAAGGGTCAGTGGGACAGCGGGGCGCTCATCGACAGAATCTCGCGGGCGTGATCCTCGGGCGAGACTTTCGGCCAGACGTGCTGAATCGTCCCGTCGGCGCCGATCAAGAACGTGACGCGGTGAACGCCCTGGTATTTGCGCCCCATGAACGTCTTCTCGCCATAAACGCCGTATGCATCGGCGATTCGGTGGTCGGGGTCGCTGACCAGACGAAACGGAAGCGCGAACTTTTCGGTGAACTTCCGGTGGCTCGCCTCACTGTCGGTCGAGACGCCGAGCACCTCAATCCCACGCTCGCGGAAATCGGCGTAGGCGTCGCGAAACGCGCACGCTTCCTTGGTGCAACCGGGCGTGTCGTCTTTCGGGTAGAAGTAGAGCAC
>JBBSVG010000865.1:0-1036 GCA_038233775.1 Bacteroidota bacterium
CAGCGGTTTCAATCGGAGGCGGTGCCGTATCTGGACGCCCTCTATAACTTCGCGGTGCGGATGACCGGCGATGTGGACGACGCGGGCGATCTGGTCCAGGAAACGTACATGAAGGCGTGGCGCTTCTTCGACTCCTTCACCAGCGGAACCAACTGCAAAGCGTGGCTGTTTAGAATCCTGAAAAACACGTACATCAATCGCTACCGAAAAGCGTCTCGCGAGCCGGATACGGTCGATTACGACGAGATCCAGCATTGCGTCCACCTGCTCCGCTCCGACCGAGCCGACGCCAACGACTTGCAGGAATCGTACTTCAACGGGCTGCTCGGCGACGAGATCACAGTCGCGATGAAGCGGCTGCCGACCGACTTCCGCTCGGTTGTCATGCTCTGCGACGTGGAAGGGTTGACGTACGAAGAGATCGCCCAAGCCGTCGGCTGTCCGATTGGGACGGTTCGCTCCCGGCTCCATCGGGGCCGCAAGTTGCTCCGCGCGCAACTGACGTCTTATGCTCGAACCCACGGATTTCTCGGGGCTACCCACGCCCTTGCGCTGGATTGAGGGGCTGCCTGCCGGTGGTCCGCCGCAACCGGCCGCCTGCACCGACCAGCGCGGCCTGCTCAGCGCGGCCATCGATGGCGAACTGACGCCGACCGAGCGGGCGACGCTCGACGAGCACCTCCGGTCTTGCCCGTCGTGTCGAGTGGCCCTTGCGATGGAGCGCGAGACGAAAGCCTTGATCCAGCGGCGCGCACCCCGCGTGTCGGCTCCGCCCGAGCTGGTCGATGCCATCCGCCGACTCACCCGCCCCGAATCGCGTCCCGACACATGAACCGACTCTCCCCGCTGCTGCTCGTTGGGCTGACGCTTGCCGTCGGCTGTCGGCGCGACCGAACCGACACGGCGGCGCCTGCCGCTCGCGTCACGGTCGATTCGGGCGCCGCTGCCCGACCCGCCGCCGTGCCCGCCCCGCCGCTCGTGGGGCGGACGGTGCTCGATGCGCAGCCGTTTAGCTTGGCAAAGCTGCGCGGGCCGG
>JBBSVG010000866.1:0-1035 GCA_038233775.1 Bacteroidota bacterium
GTCGGCATCGCTCTGGGCGCGGGCGGCGTCGGTGACGCCGCGCAGATCGGTGATGTTCGCCAGCCGGTTGCCGCCCCGGTCGCCGACCGTGAAGGCGGTCACGACTTCCTGCGAATCGCCCGGCGCGAGCGTGAACGGCCCGAGCGCCATCATCATCCGACGGTCGGCCGGCGGCTCGGGGTCGAGCGAACCCGTGCCGGTGACCGGGTCGCCGTCGATGGCGAAGCGGTTATCCGGCCGGCTCGGGTCGATGGGCAGACCGCTGACGGTGCCCAGCCCTGAGAGTGTGTGGTACAACTCGATGGCCGTGCGCGGGTCTTGAGTGTTCCCGCCGCTGGACTTGAACGTCAGAATCGTGGCCGAGAGGCGCAGGTTGCGGAAGCCGGGTCGGGTGACGCCGAAACCGCGTCCCTCGTCACCCGCCGTGCCGGGCACCAGCGGACCCTGTAACAGCGCCCACCCGACGGCCGGGACGTTGACGCCGTACGTGTAGTCATAGCCGTGGAGGTCCGAGTTGTAGACGTACTCGAGCTGTCGCGGCACGTCGTATCCCACTTGATCGTCTGACGCATCGCCGAGATCGGGGTCGGACCAGAAGCCGACCCGAAGCGAGTCGATGGGTCGCGCCCCGCGAGCGAAGATCTGTTGCCGAACGTACATCACCCGGCGGAGCGCATTGGTTCGGTTGTACCCGAACACCGTCTGCCGAATCTCGATGTCCAGCGGCAGCGAGTCGTGTCGCCGCTCGCTGACGGGCGCCGCGCCGGGGCCGCCGTCGTGGTAGATCGTGTAGAGCGTCTCGTCGCCGATGATCTTCGGAACCAGTTGGCCGAAGCGCGAACCGCCTCGGGTCGTGTCGATGGTGCGCGGCGAGCCGGGATAGGTCAGCCAGCGGGCGAAGTCGGCCCGTTCGTCGGCCGAAACCGACGCGTCGTTGCCCGGATCGGCATCGAGCAACGTCGTCACTCCGGCTCGGGTCAGCCGCAGCACCGGCCACGCGTCCTCGTCGGTCGCGCCATACGGGCCGCCCCGGTA
>JBBSVG010000867.1:0-1017 GCA_038233775.1 Bacteroidota bacterium
AAGCGAGCGATGAACGAGGAGCGATGAGCGATGGAAAGGCGGCTCGGCGGTCTTGCCGGTGACAGCCGTTCTCCGTTCGTGGTGAGCTTGGGCGGTGGCGTTCCGCTACCGCAGAATCCACAACGGAGCCACCACCGCCGACCGCTTGCCGTTTCTTGCCGTTAGCTGACGGCTGACGGCTGATAGCTGTCAGCTTCTTTTGCCGTCAAAGCGCTCGGCGGCGGATCAGGTCGCGGTACCACGACGCACTGGCTTTCGGCGTGCGGCGCTGCGTGGAGTAATCGACGTGGACAAGGCCGAACCGTTTTTCGTAGCCGTAGGCCCATTCGTAGTTGTCCATCAGACTCCAGGCGAAGTAGCCGCGCAGATCGACACCGTCGGATAATGCCCGCTCGACGGCGGCGAGATGGTCGCGCAGGTAGCCGATTCGGTCGGCGTCCTGGACGATGCCATGCGCATCGGTGATCGCGTCGGGACAGGCCATCCCGTTCTCGGTGATCCACAGCGGCCGATTCGGCTGGCGCTCATGCAACCAGCGGAGCAGGTTATAGAGCCCGTCGGGGTGGGTTTCCCAGCCCATTTCGGAGTGCGGCCGACCGGTCTGCGGCTCGTGGCCGACCCGCATCAGCCCGCCGGTCGGGTCGTCGAACACGACGCCGCGTGTGTAGTAGTTCAGCCCGAGAAAATCGGTCGGCGTCTGAATGATGGCTAAATCGTCGGCGGGAATCCCGTCGCGTAGATGCTCGGGCCACGACTCGCCGTAGGCCGCGACGAGTTCGTCGGGGTAGCGACCGCGCTCAATCGGGTCGAGATAGACGCGGTTGAAGAACGCATCCTGCCGGGCGACGGCGGCGCGGTCGGCGGCCGAATCGGGGTCGCGCGGGTCGTGCCACGTCAGGTTGACCGTTAGGCCGATCTCGGCTTTTGGACACAGCTCGCGGCACGCCCGAACTGCGCGGCCGTGGCAGAGCAGCAGGTGATGGATCACGCGGGCCGCTTCGTACAGATTCCGGTGGC
>JBBSVG010000868.1:0-1012 GCA_038233775.1 Bacteroidota bacterium
GTCGTCGCCCTCGTCGGCGATTTGGGCGCGGGCAAGACGCAACTCGTGCGCGGGCTCTGCGCCGCCTTGGGCGTGGCACCCCAAGCGGTCCACTCGCCGACGTTTACGCTGGTCAACGAGTACACCGGGCAACGGAACGGCGCGCCGCTGCCGGTTTATCACTTCGACCTCTACCGAATCGAGCAAACCGACGAGCTGTTCGATCTGGGCTACGAAGCGTATTTTTACGGGTCGGGCGTCTCGCTCGTCGAGTGGGCCGATCTGGCGCCGACGTTCATCCCGGCCGATGCGTGGCGCGTCGCGCTGGTCCACGACGAGCCGGACGGTCGCGAGATCGAGGTGACGCACCTGTGAGCATCGTGCTGGGGATCGAGACGGCGACCTCGGTCTGCGCCGCCGCCGTCTGCCGCGATGGCGTCGTCGTGGCCGAGTCGCGGCTCGACGTGCCCGGCACGCCGCTCCACGCGCGTCGGCTGTTCGGTCTGATCGAAGGCTTGTTGGGTGCGGTCGGCCTGACGACGGCAGACCTCGACGCGATTGCGGTTTCGGCCGGACCCGGCTCGTTTACCGGGCTGCGAATCGGGCTCTCGTCGGCCAAAGGGCTGTGCTTCGCGACCGACCGGCCGCTCGTGCTCGTCCCGACGCTCGCGGCGCTGGCCCACACCGCGCTCGATCTGCTCCGGCTCGACCCGACCGCGCTCATCTGCCCGACGCTCGACGCCCGACGCGATGAAGTCTATACCGCGTTGTACCGGCTGGACGGCGACAGTCTGACCGAGGTCATCCCGCCCGGCGCTCGGTTACTAAGCGAACTGGCCGCTGACTGGCCGACGGATCGGCGGATCATCGTCACCGGCGACGGCGCGGCCAAGACGGCGCCGGTGCTCGCCGCAAGGGCCGACTCGGCCGACGTTTTCGTTCCATCGGACACCAGCGCCCGAGCCTCAACCGTCGCGCTAATTGGCGCCCGCAAGTTCGCTCGCGGCGAGACGGCCGACCTTGATCTGGCCGA